>CAMJKI010000005.1 GCA_946406355.1 uncultured Bacteroidales bacterium
AAACGGCCACGGAGGCGGCCGATGTCTGGATACGGCCCTGGGTTTCGGTCTGGGGAACACGCTGCACGCGGTGCACGCCGGATTCGTATTTCATAACGCCGTACACGCCGTCCTGGGCGCTGGAAAGCTTGAACACAATTTGCTTGTAGCCACCGGAGGTGCCGGGAGCCTGGTCCGTGATTTCCAGTTTCCAGCCCCTGCGTTCGGCAAAGTGCTGGTACATGCGGAAGAGGTCGCCGGCAAAGATGGCGGCTTCGTCACCGCCGGTGCCGCCGCGGATTTCCACCATGGCGTTCTTGCTGTCGTCGGGATCGGCCGGAATTAGCAGGAGCTTGATGTTCTGCTCCATGTCCGGGAGTTTGGGCTCAATTTCCGCAATCTCCTCGCGGGCCATTTCCTTGAGGTCTTCGTCCTTTTCGTTCATGAGGATGTCCTTGGCCTGCGCCAATTCTTCCACCAGCCGTTTGTATTCCAGGCCGGCGGCAATGATGGGCTGCAATTCCTTGTAGTCCTTGTTCAGCTGAACGAACTTCTTCATGTCGGCAATCACCTCCGGATCGGCCAACTGCTGCTCCAGCTTATTGTATTTATCCTGAAGGCTGAGCACCTTCTCCAACAGCGTATTCTCTGCCATAGCAAATTATATTTCAGTCTGCAAAGATAATGATTTTCTGCCGCATGTGAAAATCTTGTAGTATTGCCAGGTAACAATACGTATTATTATCTTATTGTGTATCTTTGTATCCAAATACGGGAAAGATATGCACTCGAAACAGGAGAAACTGGAAGCCTTCGGCCGTCTGCTGGACATTATGGACCAGCTGCGGGAAAAGTGCCCCTGGAACGCCGAACAAACCTTCGACTCCATCCGGCGCCTCACCGAAGAGGAAGTCTATGAACTTAGCGACGCTATTATGGCAGGCGACAGGCAGGCCACGGCCAAGGAAATCGGCGACCTGCTGTACCACATGGTCTTCTATGCCCGTATCGGCCAGGAGGAGGGCGCCTTCGATATTGCCGACAGCATAGATAAGATCTGCGACAAAATGGTGTTCCGCCACCCGCATGTCTTTGGCCCGGAGGCCGGAAAAGCCACCACGGCCAAAGAGATAGCCGATACCTGGGAACTGGTGAAGGCCAAGGAAAAGGGCGGCAACAAGCGTGTAATGTCCGGCATTCCCCAGGCCATGCCGGCCCTGCTAAAGGCCCTGGCCATGCAGGAAAAGGCCCGTGGCTGTGGCTTTGACTGGGAAAAGAAGGAGGATGTTTGGGACAAGGTGCAGGAAGAGGTGAACGAAGTGAATGAAGCCTGCGCCAATGCCGATGCCACCCAGATAGAAGGCGAATTCGGCGACCTGCTGTTTACGGTAATCAATGCCGCGCGGCTGTATGGGGTGGACCCGGAAGTGGCCCTGAACCGCACCAGCGAAAAATTCCGCCGCCGCTTCACCTATCTGGAAGAACAGACGCTCCGCAAAGGCCTCCAATTCAGCGATCTTACCATGGCGCAGATGGATGCCCTGTGGGATGAGGCCAAGGCAAAAGGATTATAATCTGCATATTATTCACCTTTATACGAATAATATACAAAGATTATAACTATCTTTGCCACTCCTTATGACAACGAAACCTTTTATATCGGCCCAGGAGGCCGTTCGCGTGATACGGAGCGGGGACCATATCCACCTCTCCAGCATAGCCAGCGTTCCGCATATCCTCATCGAAGCCCTTTGCCAACGCGCGGGGGAACTGAAGGACCTGCATTTCCACCATTTCCATACGGAAGGTCCGGCACCCTATGCCGAAGGCGGCCCCTTCTTTGACCAGGGTTTCTTCGTTGGCCCCAACGTGCGCGAAAATGTGGGCCTGGGCCTGGCCGACTATATTCCCTCCAACCTCTTTGAGTCGCAGCTCATGTACCGCACCGGAGCGCTGCCCTGCGATGTGGCCATGGTGCAGGTGTCGGAGCCGGTGGATGGAATGGTGTCGCTGGGAACTTCGGTAGACTGCTCCCTGGCGGCCCTGGAAGTAGCCCGGGAACGCATTGCGGTGGTGAATCCCAACGTGCCCTTTGCCTATGGGGACCTGGTTCCCCTGGAGCGTTTCACGGCGCTGGTAAAAGCCGACAACCCGCTTATTACCAAAACCTATTCGGAACCTTCGGACACCGACCGGGAAATCGGCCGTCATTGTGCCGAGCTGGTCCCGGACGGCGCCTGTCTGCAAATGGGCATCGGCGCCATGCCCAACGCCATCTGCGCCTGCCTGGGCGGTCACCAGCATCTGGGACTGCACACGGAAATGTTCTCGGACGGTGCCCTGGCGCTCATCAAAAAAGGCGTCATTGACGGTTCATGCAAAGCCATAGACAAGGGCCGGATTGTGGCTTCCTTTCTGCTGGGTTCGCAGGCCGTTTACGACTTCATCCACCGGAATCCCTCCGTTCAGATGCGGGACATCGCCTATACCAACGACCCGCGCGTGATTTCCCAGAATCCGGGCATGGTGTCCATCAATTCGGCTATAGAAATTGACCTTACCGGCCAGGTGTGCGCCGATTCCATCGGCCAGCGCATTTATTCCGGAGCCGGCGGCCAGCTGGACTTCGTGCGCGGCGCCAAGCTTTCCAAAGGCGGCAAGGCCATCATCGCCCTGGCTGCCCGTACCGCCAAAGGCCTTCCCAAGATTGTCCCCACGCTGAAACCCGGTGCCGGTGTAGTTACCCCCCGGGCCGATATCCAGTGGGTGGTTACGGAATTCGGCGCCGTGAATCTGTACGGCAAGTCCTTACAAGAAAGGGCGAAGCTGTTAATCAGCATCGCCCATCCTCAAGATCGGGAAGCCCTGGAACGCGCCGCTTTCGAGCGTTTTGGCCCGCACTGGCGCTAGGCATTCCTATTTAATCAGATTCCCCAGAATGGAGCGGGTGAGCTCCTTGGTGAGGGTGTTGGTAGCACTCTTGGTGGCCTTGGTGATGGCTTTCTTGCCGGTAGAAGTCTTGGACGTCTTTTTGGTCCCGGTAATCTTGCCGGTAACGGCATCGGCTGCAGCGGCGGCGGCAACGCCCGTAACAGCGGTTATCACCGACTTCAGCACCTTGCTGGCAATACTGTTCTTGGCCTTCTTCTGGGCTTCTTTCTGGGCCCTTTCGGCCTCCTTCTGCGCCCGGGCGGCTTCCCTTTCGGCCTCTTTGGCCAGACGGGCCTCTTCCTTAGCCTGGATGGCAGCCTGCTTGGCCTCCACTATCCGCTGACGCTCTGCCGCTTCCTCGGCCTCAATTTCTGCTTTCTGCCGCTCGGCCTCTGCGGTGGCGGTGGTAATGATTTCATAGGCGCTTTCGCGGTCGATGGCGTGGTCGTAACGGCCGAACAGGCGGCTGCGCTTGATAAGATCGGCCCGCTGTTCTTCTGTGATGGCGCCAATCTGGCTCAGGGGGAACAGAATCTTGGCACGCTCCACCGTGGCAGGGGTGCCCTTTTCGTCCAGGAAGGAAACCAGGGCTTCGCCGGTTCCCAGCTCCAGCAGCGTGTCGTAGGTGTTGAAGGCGGGGTTGGCGCGGAAGGTATCGGCCGCCACCTTCACGGCCTTCTGGTCCTTGGGACTGTAGGCGCGCAGGGCATGCTGCACACGGTTACCCAGCTGACCCAGGATGTCGGACGGAATGTCCGTGGGACTCTGGGTAATGAAATAGATGCCCACGCCCTTGGAACGGATGAGGCGGATTACCTGCTCAATCTTGTCCGTGAGGGCCTTGGACGTGCCTTCGAACAGCATGTGGGCCTCGTCAAAGAAGAACACCAGCTTGGGCAGATCCATGTCGCCCACTTCCGGCAGGGTGGCATACAGCTCGCTCAGCAGCCACAGCAGGAAGGTGGAATACAGCTTGGGCTGCAGCATCAGGCGGTCGGCCGCCAGCACGTTCATGATGCCCTTGCCGCCCTCGCACTGCAGCAGGTCGTAGATGTCGAAGTCCGGCTCACCGAAGAACTTTTCGGCCCCCTGGTTCTCCAGGGCCAGCAGCGAACGCTGGATGGCGCCGATGGAGGCTGCCGTCACAAAGCCGTACTGCGTGGTATACTCCGAGGCATTCTGGCCCACGAAGTTGAGCATGGCCTTGAGGTCCTTGATGTCTATGAGCAGCAGGCCGTTGTCATCGGCAATCTTGAAGACCACGTTCAGCACACCGGTCTGGGTTTCATTCAGGTCCATCAGGCGGCCCAGCATCTCCGGTCCCATGCGGGAAATGGTGGAGCGCATGGGATGGCCCTGCTCGCCGTACACATCAAAGAAACGCACCGGGCAGCTCTGGAACTGCGGATTCTCTATGCCGAACTCCGGCAGGCGCTTCTCGATGAAACCGGAAAGCTTACCCACTTGGGAAATGCCGCTCAGGTCCCCCTTCATGTCGGCCATGAAGCAGGGCACGCCGGCCTGGCAGAAAGTCTCGGCCAGCACCTGCAGGGTGACGGTTTTACCGGTACCGGTAGCGCCGGCAATGAGTCCGTGCCGGTTGGCCATCTTCCCAATCAGCGAGATGGGTCCGTTGTTGGAGTGGGCGACATACAGCCCTCTTTCTTTATCTAACATATTGCGAAATGTATGTGGTTAATATTCAGCAACTTGCGTGTTTCCCGGTGCAATCTGATTTGCACCGGGAAACACTTAACTTGTTAATTCCTAGCAGTTTGCATTTTGCGGTGCCAGAGGGCGAAGAGGATGTAGGAGAGCAGGAAGGTGCCCAGGCCGATCCAGGGGGCCGTGGCGGCGGGGAGGCGGAAGCCCACCTGGTCCACCAGAATGAAGGTGGTGCACACCGCAGTCATGAACATGGCCGGGAAAAGGGTAATGAGATACCATCGGCCGCCTTTCTTCAGGGCCAAATACACCGTAATGGTCCAGAGTGTGAACACCGCCAGCGTCTGGTTGCTCCAGCCGAAGTAGCGCCAGATGGTGTTGAAACCGTTGGCATCGGCAATGTTGTACCACAGAAGCAGCGCGGAAAACACAAACAGGGGTACGGCAATGTACAGGCGATGGCCCATGCTCTTCTGATCCAGTTTCAGGAAATCGGCAATGATCAGACGGGCGCTGCGGAAAGCCGTATCCCCGGAGGTAATGGGAGCCGCCACTACGCCCAGAAGGGCCAGCACGCCGCCAGCAATACCCAGCCAGTTCTTGGAAACGGCCGTAACAATGGCGGGAGCAGCCGATCCGGCCGATATGCCCACCTCTTCGGCACCGCCGTCAAAGAAGAACCAGGAAGCCACGGCAGCCCACACCAGGGCCACCATGCCTTCCGTAATCATGGAGCCGTAGAACACCGGGCGGCCCAGCTTTTCGTTCTGGATGCAGCGGGCCATAAGCGGGCTCTGCGTAGCATGGAAGCCGCTGATGGCTCCGCAGGCTATGGTGATGAACAGGCAGGGGAAAATGGGCTGGTTGGCTACGCCGGTTTGCTGCGACCAGCCGGAAAGGCCGTCCCAAATCTCCGGCATGGAAGGCCACTTGATAAGCAGGCACACCAGCAACCCGGTCGCCATGAACAGAAGCGCCACGGCAAAGGCGGGGTAAATGCGGCCGATAATCTTGTCGATGGGAAGCAGCGTAGCCACTACATAATAGAGGAAGATGACGCCTACCCAGATCATGATGGACGACCGGCCGCCGTCACCGGCGATGTCGCCCAGAATGAGGGCCGGGGAATAAACAAACACGGCACCCACCATGGTGAGCAGCAGCACGGAGAACACCAGCATCACCGTTTTGGTGCGCTTTCCCAGGTAGGTTCCCACCAGTTCCGGCAGGCCGACACCCCCATGACGGACGGAAAGCATGCCACTGAGATAGTCATGCACCGCTCCGGCAAAAATGCAGCCGAAAACAATCCACAGATAGCTGGCCGGGCCGAACTTGGCGCCCATGATGGCGCCAAAGATGGGACCGGTGCCGGCAATGTTCAGGAACTGGATCATGAACACTTTCCAGGTGGGCATGGCAATGAAATCCACGCCGTCGGCCTTCTCTACGGCCGGGGTCTTGCGGGCAGGATCCGGGCCGAAAACCCGTTCCACGAATCTTCCATACAGGAGGTAGCCCAACACGAGGGCCACAATGCTTAATACAAAGGATATCATTGGAAAAAGCTGAAATGTACGCGTCCGTAATGGCGCTCTTTCACAAAATGCGGATGTTCCGTAAAACTGTACTCCCCGCCATGTTCCAGGATAAAATAGCATTCCGGATGCAGCAGGTCCAGAGAGAAAATCAGGTCCGGGAGGCCGTCAAGGCCTTCCAGGGCATAGGGAGGATCGGCAAACACCAGGTCGAACTTCTCGTGACAGATGGGAAGGAAATCGAAGACGTTGTCCCGCACCATGGTAACATTGGCCAGGCCCAGCCGGGCGGCCTCCGTTTTGATAAAGCTGGCGTTCTCGCGGGCCATTTCCACACAATACACGCGCGCCGCGCCGCGGGAGGCAAACTCGAAAGCGATGGAGCCGGTGCCGCCAAAAAGATCCAGCACCTTGAGGTCTTCAAATTCGTATTCGTTGTCCAGGATGTTGAACAGGCCCTCCTTGGCAAAATCCGTGGTGGGCCTCGCCATGTACCCTGCCGGGGGCAGGATCACTTTTCCCTTTAACCTGCCGCCGATGATTCTCATAGCTGAACAACAGATTTGAAGTAGCGGTACAGCGACATTTCCGCATCGGCATCCAGGGGAGTATGGAAGCAGACTGTGGAGACTTCCGGATTAAGTTGCAGCCGCTTGAGGGCCAGGAACAGGAAGTATTCGGCCGTGGTGAAGTCCGGCGCCTGGAACACATTGGCCAGCCGCAGAGTCTTGCCCTGGGCTATGACCAGATGCAGCCAGCCGTCCTTCCAGGAAGCGATAATTTTGTTGTACTCCTGGATGGCATCCAGCATGGACAGCTGATAATACAGCTCCGGCAATACCCGCACCGGATTTCCGGAAGCGGGCAGCACCGTCTGGGCCAGTACGCGCGAAAGGGATTCGCCGATGGAATTGGAAAACAGCAGTACCGAAGAGAAGGCCGGGACCTCCACCCATTCCACCTTGTCGGATTCCTCCAGGGCCACAACCTCGGCCAGGGCCTTGCGGGCCGAATCCGGGTCGAAGAAAACGTCCGGGACCAGGGCTACCTTGGGGGTAAGGAGGGAGATTTCCACCCTGTCGTACCGGCGCTGGAACTCCGGCGTAGTGAACAGGCGTTCCGCTCCCATCCATTCCGATTCCCGGACTTCCTGAGAGGAAGCCACCTTAAAAGAATATCCACTCAAGGAAACTTGAATGGATATTCCCGTAAACGATGTATGGGTATGGTCCATAGGGCCTATTCCCAGTTACCCGCGTTATTGTTAGGAGCAGTGACGGAACCCACCTGCAGGCCCTTGTAGCGGCCCAGGTCTTCGCACTCTGCATCCTTGTTGATACGGAGCTGGTTGTCCATACCCTTGCACAGGGCCTTGTACGGCATGCGGGCCTCGAACAGCGGAACCTGTACGCCGGAAACCGTCTTGATGGTGGACTCCATTTCCGTGAGCTGCTTGCCCGAGAACGGGATGTAGTACAGGGAGTCGATGCAGAAGTCCGGACGGTTGTTGAACAGGGTATCCTTCACCGGGATTTGGGTGGTTATGGAGAACACAACCTTCTGGCCCTGGGCATAGGCTTCCTGCAGTTTGGCAGTGAGCTGTTCCGGAGTGAGCTTCTTGTTGGCCTTCTTGATAGCTTCCGTATTTTCCACGGCCAGGGAGTCGTCGTTGGAGCCGATTTGCATGGTGATGTCCATCTTACCGCTTTCGTAGAACATCTTGAGGGAGTCTACGCAAGGGGAGAAACGGCCATTGGCGCTCTTGAAAGCCACCTGGAGGGTACGGATGTCTTTAAGGCGCTGTACGGCAACCTGCGTGCGGGCATCCAGTTCCTTGTTGAACTTGACAGGCTTCTGCACGCTGGTGATGATGAGCCAGGCAAGGAATACAATGAGGGCTGCCAGAACAATCTCGAGGATGATTTTAAGTGATTTGCTCATTATTTTAGTGTTTTATAATTTTCAAAACTTCTCGCAAAGATAGAAAAATCATTTATCAAAAGCAATATATTTTGTAACTTTGCCCACGCAAAAAGTTTCGTAAAGATGCTTAGTATTCGGCAAGACAGCCTTTTAAGGTTTCAAGCGCTTATAGACGGTGCCACGCGGATAACCGTCCTGGGACATACGCACCCGGACGGAGACGCCCTGGGCTGCACCGGAGCGCTGGCCGGATACCTTCGCGAAGTACGGGGAAAAGAGGCCGCCGTGGTTCTGCCGGACACCCCGGCCGACAACCTTCGCTTCATCGTTCCCCCGTCCTGTCCCCTGCTGTGCTATGACAAAGAGCCCCAGGCAGTTCTGGACTGGATTGCCGGCAGCAACCTGATTGTGTTGCTGGACTGCAACGGCTTCTCCCGCACAGAGGCCTTGGAGCCCTTCCTGACAGCCTCCAAGGCCCCCAAGGTACTCATCGACCATCATCTGAATCCGCAGGTACAAAGCTTCAACGTGATTTTCTCCACCCCGGACATCTCCTCCGCCTCGGAGTTGCTTTTTTGGGTATTGAAAAGTCTGGAGGGCAACGTCCCTTCGGTCACTGAAAAGATAGCCGATGTTCCCTTCGGGACGTCGCCCTCCAGCCCAGCATACCTGACTATCGGCACCTGCCTGCTGGCGGGGATGACCACGGATACCAACAATTTTGCCAATTCGGTATTTCCCAGCACGCTGCAGATGGCTTCCGAACTGTTGGCGCTGGGGGTAGACCGGGACGCCCTGCTGCTGCAACTGTACAGCAGTTACCGGGAAAACCGGGTGCGTCTGTTCGGCCACATGCAGGAGCAGGAGCTCCGCATCCTGGGCTGCGCCGCCTGCATGATCCTTACCCGGGAGCTGCAACAGCGCTTCGACGTACGGGAAGGCGAGACGGAAGGCCTGGTGAACGTGCCCCTATCCATTGCCGATGTGCGCCTTAGCATCTTCCTGAAAGAGGACGACAGACACTTCCGCGTATCCATCCGTTCCAAAAAAGGGACATCGGCCCAACAGCTGGCCATGCAATACTTCCACGGGGGCGGACACGAGAACGCCGCCGGAGGAAAACTGTTTATCGGCCAGGATATTGCCCGGGCCGATGAAGCCGCCGCCTATGTAGAATCCGCTTTAAAATCTTTCCTGTCATGAAACGTTCCACCTGGCTCACCCTCCTTGTGGCCGGATGCCTGACGCTTCCGGCAGCCTGCAACAAAGAAGCCCTGCAGACCACCTACAACAAGCAGGAAACCTATATTGAAGGCTTCATATCGGCCGCCCTCAAGAAGGACACTACCGCTACCGTCACCATTACGGACGGCGTGTACCGGCTTACCCAGCACGATACCCTTAACAAGCGGGATTCCCTCCTCTGGGGCGGACGGGTAACCTTGCGCTACGCCTGCTACCTGCTCACATCCAACTCCATCAGCAACAGCAACCTGGTGGCCACCAATGTGCGCTCCATCGCTTCCGCTGCGGGCTGGACCCTTTCGGACACAAGCCAGTTCCATCCTACCACCCTCACCCTGGACAAAACCCTCCTGGAAGGTTTGCGGCTGGGGCTTTACGGCGTTCAGGAAGAGGACGAGGGCTATATCCTGTTCAACGGTAAATTTGGCTTCGGAAACCACGTCCAAGGCACGATTCCTGCATTATCGGCCCTGGCTTATCATATTTGGATAGACAGCATTGAGAACGAATAATATGAAAAAATCCATCATACTCATCACCGCAGCCGCCTGCCTGCTGGCTATCGGCTGCGAGAAAAAAAACAATGACACCACCGGCGCCATCGCCAAGGAATACCTTGATCTGTGGATGCAGGAGTACCATCCCGGTGTGAGCGCAAACGCCAACGGTGTTTACATTCTGGAAGATGAGCCCGGCAGCGGCGCCCTTTGGAATAAAGACCTCAAATACAGCCGGCTCAACATCACCATCCGCGGCTTTAACGGCAAAATCACCTCCACCGGTCACGAAGAATACGCCAAGCAGCTGGGCACCTATGAAGTGGGCAATTACTACGGCCCCACCTTCTCCATTCCGTCCAGCGGCTATGCCGGCGTGGAAGCCCTGCTCACCGGTATGCGGATGGGTGGCACCCGCACGGCGGTAATCCCCGCATGGCTGCTTACAACTGACCGCTACTCTTCACAGCAGGAATACCTGAAAGCCTGCAGCACCGCTTCCAGCCTCATTTACACCATCACGCTATGGGAGCAGACCGATGACCTGGAGAACTGGGAACAGCAGGAACTCAGACAATACGTCACAGGCAATTTCGGATCCAGCATCCAAAGCGCCTCTTTCAACGACGACACCAAGGAAAAAGATATCTATTATTTTGTTTCCGACGTTTCTTCGTTCCAGGAATCGGGGGCTATCGTCAGCGGTCAAAAATTCAAGCTCAATTACACAGGCCGCCTGCTGAACGGACAGGTGTTTGACACCACGCTGGAAAAAGTGGCCAAAGATAACGGCATCTACGACAGCTCCCGCACGTATGCACCGGTTACCATCACCACGGCCGACAGCTACGAGAACTATGCCCTGGACGGCAGCACCAGTATGTTGGACGGCTTTAAAGGCGCCCTGTACATGATGCGTTTCGTGGGGCAGAAAGGCGTGGCCATGTTCACCTCGTCCCTGGGTTATTCCTCCAGCGGCAGCGGCTCCAAGATTCCGGCCTATGCACCCCTGCGCTTCGATTTGGAAATCGTTTCAGTAGTCCAGGAATAGTTCATGGCCGGTTCTGCAGTTCCTACCAATCTGGGCACCAAGCCCGTCAAATCCCTCCTGAGGCAATACGCCGTTCCCGGCATCATCGCCATGACGGCGTCTTCGCTGTACAACATGGTGGACAGCATCTACATCGGCCATATTCCCGATGTGGGGTCCCTGTCCATGTCGGGCCTGGCCGTCACCTTCCCGCTCATGAACATTTCCACGGCCTTCGGTACGCTGGTGGGCGTGGGCGCCTCCACCATGATTTCCGTTCTGCTGGGCCAGAAGAACTATCAGGTGGCCAAAAAGGTGCTGGCCAACGAGGTTTCCCTGAATATCCTCACCGGCGTTATCTTCACGCTGGTCACGCTGCTGTGGATGGACCCCATCCTGCGCTTTTTCGGCGCCAGTGACGCCACCCTCCCCTATGCCCGCAGCTACATGACCATCATCGCCCTGGGCAATGCGGTCACACACCTGTACTTCGGCCTCAACAACATTGTTCGGGCGTCGGGCAATCCCAAACTGGCCATGGGGCTAACCCTGTTTACAGTAACCTCCAACGCCATTCTGGACCCCATTTTCATCTTTGCACTGGGCATGGGTATTCAGGGAGCGGCGCTGGCTACGGTGCTTTGCCAGTGCATGGCCCTGGCCATCACCTTCCGCTACTTCCTGAATCCGGAACGATTCCTGAACCTCCCGCGGCAGATCAAAAGCTATAAGATAGACTGGAGAATTGCCAAAGATTCCCTGTCCATCGGCATGGGTCCGTTCCTCATGAACCTGGCCAGTTGCATCGTGGTGCTGTTCATCAACCAGCAACTGGTAAAATGGGGCGGAGACCTGGCCCTGGGTGCCTATGGCATCGTAAACCGCATCAGCTTCCTGTTCGTGATGATTGTGTTCGGCTTCAACCAAGGCATGCAGCCCATCGCCGGCTACAATTATGGCGCCCGCCAATACGGACGCGTACGGGAGGTATATTTGAGGACCGCCGGATGGGCCACCCTGGTAACCGTTTTCGGCTTCCTCATCTCGGAGTTCCTTCCCGGACCCACCGCCAGCATTTTTACCAACGACCCGGAGCTGCACAACCTGGCCGCCCAAGGTCTGCAGAAATTGAATATCGCCTTCCCCATCGTTGGCTTCCAGATGGTAACCACCAATCTGTTCCAGTGCCTGGGCATGGTGAAAAAATCCATCTTCCTGTCCCTGACGCGGCAGCTGCTGTTCCTGCTTCCGTGCATCTACATCCTTCCTGCCGTACTGGAATCCGAAGCGGGAGTCTGGTACAGCTTCCCTATTTCCGATACCCTTTCGGCTATCATTACCGCCATCTTCGGCCTGTCGCTGCTGCGCAAACTGGCCAAGCTTAAAGACGGCGACGATCCTTCTATTTTGGGCAGTCAAATCTAGCATTATGCATACCATCATCAACATCGGCCGGAGTTTCGGCAGCGGCGGCGGATTTGTGGGCCAGGCTATCGCCCGGAAACTGGGCATTCCGTTCTACGACAACGAACTCATCTCGCAGGTTGCCGAAGAAAGCGGCTACTCCAAAGACCTGTTCTCGGGAGGGGAAAAGAAGCGCAGCATCTTCTCGGCTTCCAGCTTCTTTACATCGGGCCGGATGAGTTATCTGGACAGCGCCTATGTGAACGACGACCTCCTTTTCAAGGCGCAGAGCGACGTTATTCTGAACATCGCCAAAAAGGGAGACGCTGTGATTATCGGCCGCTGCGCCGATTATATCCTGCGAGACCAGAACTGCCTGAACGTCTTTGTGTGCGCCCCGGAAGAGTACCGCATCAAGCGCCTGATGGAGAACGAGGGTTTGTCGGCCGATGACGCCGAAGCGCTCATGCGCCGCAAGGACCGTACGCGGCAAACCTACTACAACTACTACACCTTCGGCGCCTGGGGCGTGGCTTCCAACTACGATCTTTGCGTGGACAGCTCTATCCTGGGCATCGACGGAACCGCCGACTTTATCATTGAATTCGGCCGCCGCGCCGGAAGAATCCGGTGAGCGGGAAAACCCTGATATCGGGCCTGCTGCTCCTCTTTGCGGGGGGCGGCTGTTCTTTTCTGCTGCGGGGCCAGGCCGATAACACGCCCATGCCCGTGTACAAGGAGTCGCTGAACGAGGCCATCACCAACGACTTGTCGGAGCTTCCGGAACTGCGACCCATGGACCAGGTGATTGACAGCTTCATGGACTTCTGGAGCCTGCACGGGGCCTCCCTGGCCGTGATGCGTAACGACTCGCTGGTGTATGCCAAGAGCTACGGCTGGGCCGATTCCACCACCCCCATGACCCCCGGCACCACGCTGCGCCTGGCCTCCGTTTCCAAGCTGCTCACCGCCGTGGGCGTGATGAAGCTGCAGGAAGAGGGAAAATTGTTCCTGGATTCCCCCGTTTTCGGCCCGCTGGGCATTCTGGGAAAGTACGATTCCTACATCCGGGACGACAATTATTACCTGATAACCATAGAGCACCTGCTGCGCCACCAGGCCGGCTTCACTTCCCGGGGCGGGGACCCGGTGTTTTCGCCCTACAGCTCACTGGATGCGCTGCTGCGTCAGCAATTAAGGCGCAACCTGGCTTATGAGCCGGGCACCTGGCAGGAATACTCCAACTTTGGTTTCCTGCTGCTTTCGCTGGTAATAGAAGAGGTGTCCGGACAATCTTACGAAAGCTTTATGCAGGAGCAGGTCTTTGAACCAGCCCGCTGCCATGGATTCCGCATCGCCGGCAATTACCTGGCCGACCGCCATCCCGGCGAAACCCGCTACTACATGCAGCCGGACGCCGAAAAGATGCCTTCCTTCGACGGTAAATACGCCCTGGTGGAAAAGTGCTACGGCGGCAACAACGTAAGCGGTTCCATGGGTGCCGGCGGCTGGACGGGATCGGCCGTGGAACTGGCCCGGATGGTGGCCGTAATTGACGGGAAAGGGCCCCTGCCGGACGTGCTGTCGGCCTTTACGGTAGAGCAGATGACGCACTACTTTGACCGGGACACCTATTCCCTGGGCTGGAACGACACCAAACCCAGCGGCGAATGGACGCGCTCCGGTTCTTTCTCGGGCACGCAAGCGCTTATCAAAACCTATCCCGACGGAGAGTGCTGGGTTTTCATTTCCAACACTTCCTCCTGGCGCGGCTCCCGTTTTTCCAACAACATCGCCGACCTGTTTGCCAACCTCCGGAGCCGCTTTTCCAGCGCACTTCCCCAGCGGGATTTGTTCCAGGAAGAATAACTATTGGTAGCGGAAAGCCCGGTAGGAATGGGGCTTGAGGGTGAAGGCCGCCTTTACGGCCGGAGCCTGACGGGAACGGAAGAAAGCGCCGAAAGGATTCTGCTCCTGGGCTGCCGCTATTTCTTCGCCGTTTTCCAGGTCTGTAAGCTTGGCAAAACCTTCTCCGCCCACCAGTTTCACCTCTACGGGCGTGTCGTTGAAATTCTCCACTATCACAGTTTTGTTGTCGTAGAGGAAAACGCTCACCTTGGAGGGGCCTTCCAGATACAGGTCCAGGTCCTTGCTCAGGGTGCGGCGGATTTCGTTGAGCACACCGGCGGGATAGTCGTACAGATTGCCGAAATCGTCCGGAATAGCCAGCACGTACAGGGTACCCTTGGAATAGAGGGCCCGGTGCAGAATGGGATAGCCGGAAACGCCGCCTGTGAGCGGCCTGCCGGCGCTGATTACCTCCCAGCTGTCGTTGGTAAGGTACTGGATTTGCGGAATCAGGATATCCTTTTCGCTCTGGCCATATCGGCCGAAGTCGTTCACCAGGGCCTTGTAGCCGTCGCAGCGGAGCTCGCAAATCTGGGCCAGCTTATCCGGAATGGCATTGAGAAGACCGGTGGTGATAGCCACAAAGTTGCCGTCCATCAATTGTTTCTGGATTTTGTCCACAATATCCGGGTCCCCTGCCGCCTGGCGCGTAAGCAGCACCATCTTCCTTCCTTCCGGGAAGGTGGAATACATGTCCATCGGCAGGCCGATCATACCCAGGTAATTCTGCAGGAATTCCTCTCCCGTGGCGTGGAACACTTTGTACGACTGGATGCCCACCGGATTGCCCAGCTGGCCCACCAGTTCGTCGGCCTGACGGAGAACCACATCGGCAATGCGGGCCATGGTGGTGGGAGTTACCGTTTCCTTGCCTTTGGCAAAGGGGGCCGTCATTTCGTCGTAATTCCAGCTGGTGGTACCGTCCTGCCAGGGGGCGCGGAAGCGGGGATTCAACGCTACGCTCAGGAGCTGGCTGTAGTCGAAGAGCATCACGTCCCGGCCCTTGGCGATGGCCGTGAGGAACAGCTGTTCGGCATAGCGGTCCATGCTGTTGTAGATACCGCCCGAATCTACCCAACCGCCGCCGTTGCGCCCTCCGGAAATGTTCTCGAAGTAGCGCATAATATTGTAGCTAAGGTAGTTCTGCAAGTGCTGGTTGCCGGCAGGGTCCCGGGTTTCCGTCCCCGTCCACACGCCGTCGAAGATTTGCGGCCCCCATTCCAGGTTAAAGCCCAGGCCCTGGAAATGGTCGTACCAGTTGGGGTACTTGATAATCACTTTCACCTTGGGGTTCACGGCTTTGGCCGGGCCCACCACCAGGTTGCGGCCGGCCTCATTCATGAGCTCCAGACGGTACTGGGTCCAGCTCTTTTCCCCCTTGGCGGCAATTTCCACATCCTTCTTGCTGCTGGTAAAGAAGAAATCGTCCAGCAGGAATTCGTCAAAGTGACGGGCGGTATGCTCGGCTATCTCCTTTACCTTGGCCCGGTCGGCCGGGTCTGAGTAGCTGAAAGTTTCAAAGTCGTTGGACTCGTTGATGGTGTAGGTGATGCCGCCGGCCACCTCTATGCCCTGCTTCTGGAAAAACTTTTTGGCCTTTTCCAGCGTGGCGTCGTCTACAATCAGAAGGTCCCGGTGGGTTTCCAGGTAGATTTTGTCCACGTCCAGCTGGCTGGAAATGGTTTTCCAGGAGGATTCCAGCCACTGGGAATCCTTCATCTTTTCCACTTCATAGGCACGCACATACACGGAGACTTTGAAGTTCTTGTGGCCGGCACGGGCGGGGATGGCGGCGACTGCCACCAGCAGCGGAACCAACAGGGAGATAAGGAGTTTTTTCATATTGTGAGCTACTATATGGTCTTTACAAATATAGTGTTTTTTTCTATCTTTGCGCAAAGGCAAAAAACCATGGCAGACGAAAAGATTATTTTTTCCATGAACAGGGTGAGCAAGGTGCTTCCCCATAATAACAAGGTTATCCTCAAGGACATCTGGCTGGGCTTCTACTATGGGGCCAAGATTGGCATCATCGGCCTTAACGGGTCCGGTAAAAGTACCCTTCTTAAGATTATCGCAGGAGTAGAGAAATCCTATCAGGGAGAGGTTGTCTGGGCGCCCGGCTACAGCGTGGGCTACCTGGAGCAGGAGCCGCAGATGGATCCGGAAAAAACGGTACTGGAAGTGGTTCAGGAGGGTGTTCAGCCTGTCATGGATATCCTGCAGGAATACAACGACATTTCCCTCAAGTTCATGGAGCCGATGGACGACGACGAAATGAACCGCCTCATCGAGCGCCAGGGAGAACTCACGGAACAGATAGAGCATGTGGGCGGATGGGAGATTGATTCCAAGCTGGAGAGGGCTATGGACGCCCTGCAGTGCCCGCCTTCGGACGCTTTGGTGAAAAACCTTTCCGGCGGTGAACGGCGCCGGGTGGCCCTGTGCCGCCTGCTGCTGCAGGAACCGGACGTGCTGTTGCTGGACGAACCCACCAACCACCTGGACACGGAGAGTATCCAGTGGCTGGAAGCCCATCTGCAGCAGTACAAGGGTACGGTAATCGCCGTTACGCACGACCGCTACTTCCTGGACAACGTCGCCGGCTGGATCCTGGAGCTGGACCGCGGCGAAGGCATTCCCTGGAAGGGCAACTACTCCAGCTGGCTGGAGCAGAAGACCAAGCGTCTGGCCCAGGAAGAAAAGGCCGAAAGCAAGCGCCGCAAAACCCTGGAACGGGAACTGGAGTGGGTGCGGATGGCCCCCAAGGCCCGCCAGGCCAAGCAGAAGGCCCGTCTGGGCGCCTACGAAAAACTGGCATCGGCCGATACCAAACAGAAGGAAGCCAACCTGGAAATCTATATTCCCAACGGACCGCACCTGGGCAACAAGGTAATCAAGTTCACGGATGTGTCCAAGGCCTATGGGGACAAACTGCTGTTCGAGCACCTGTCCTTCGAACTGCCGCCGGCTGGCATCGTGGGCGTTATCGGCCCGAACGGTGCCGGCAAAACCACGCTTTTCCGCCTGATTATGGGCATTGAAAAACCGGACAGCGGCACCATTGAGATTGGCGACACGGTAAAGATTTCCTACGTGGACCAGCAGCACCGTTCCATCGACCCCGACAAGACCGTTTACGAAACCATTGCGGGCAATTCCGAATGGGTGCGCATGGGCGGCCGGGACGTGAACGCCCGCGCATGGGTGTCCCGCTTCAACTTCTCCGGGGCCGATCAGGAAAAGCTCTGCGGCGTGCTCTCCGGCGGCGAACGCAACCGCCTGCACCTGGCTTTAACCTTGAAGGACGAGGGCAACGTGCTCCTGCTGGACGAACCCACCAACGATGTGGATGTGAACACCATCCGCGCCCTGGAAGAAGGCCTGGACGGCTTTGCGGGCTGCGCGGTGGTTGTTTCACACGACCGCTGGTTCCTGGACCGCATCGCCACCCACATCCTGGCCTACGAAGGCGAGGGCAAAGTGGTGTTCTTCGAGGGCAACTACCAGGAATACGAAGCCAACCGCAAGCTCCGCCTGGGCCCGGACGCCGAACCCAAGCGCTTCAAGTACAAGAAACTGATGGAATAATTCCCCTCCCCGCCGCCGTTGCAGAATGCAACTTGCTGATGCTTAGCTACTTAACTGTTTCCCGGTGCAATTTAATTTGCACCGGGAAACCTTTTATCCGCTCTGTATCAAGTAGTTCCGTTCTGCGCTAATCTTTGGGTATGCGGCTAGTATCTAAAAGAAATACCCACTTTGAAGCTGTCGTATCTGTTACAGAAGCCATGAGGACCTATACCTGCTGGAGAGTAACTGGCAGTAAGGCCGATGTTTTTATACCAGATGCCGGCTTTGAGTTCCAGACGGAATCCCAGATTCCCTGAAGCATTGTCCTGGATCAGGGTATTCCTGCCCCGCGTATCATGCCTGAATTGAAGGACATCCTCATACTCATTATAATAGGCGGCTCCGCCCACATAACTATTCCGTTGTGTGGTCCATCCAATCCCGGGGAGCAGCGAAATGCCGGTTTTCCAGTTACCGAATTCACGGACGTAACCCAACTGGAGAGAAACAGCGTTTTCGATAAAGTTACTCCAAGTTGCTGTTAACGCTAATGCTGGCAAAGGAACAATACTGCCATCCAAGCCAAAGGCATACTTATTCACCTGAAGGAAATGGCGATCTGAGGAAACCGTTATTCCGCAAGTGAAATAATTCTCGTTACGCCAGGGCCGGGCTTGCAACTCAACGAGGGTTAATTCTGCATAACACCCTACGGGGCGCATCGCATCCGGAGTCTGGCATGCGAAACTGGCACCCGCCTCCACATTGCCGAAGGCAACGACAGACCATGCCGGCTTCACGTTCTTTGCCGTAACGCCAAAAAGGGGCGCCTCAAAATTGAGTTTTGGATTCTGCGCATTTGCAGTTACAATTGTTAATGCAAATACGATAAGGGTAAGCATTCTTTTCATTATCGGGGTATTTATTGTTTTTCAAACATGGATCTCAAATCCTCCAGCGAGGCCGGTCCTTCAAGATAAAGAAGGGTGATTTTCCACTGTCCTTCTTCCAGGGCGCGGGCCTGAAAGCACAAATAACGCTTGGTCTTCCCTTTCGATTTGGGTTGAATCAGGGCATAGGTAAGCCGTCCGCCCACCTTCTCTGTTTCCTTCACGGCAGCGGCATCGGCATCCTGTTCCACCAACCCCGCCACTTGATTGGCAAGCCTTTCATCAACTTGGAAGTTAACGCCACGGTAGTAATCAAGTTTATATGCGGCCATGCTGTTTCCACGGACCTCTGTGATTACCATTTGCTTTCCAGGAACCACTTTGCCTTCAAATACGGAATGGCATTTAAGGTCACGCTGGGCCGATGCCGCGCCGCTCATAAGCAGCAATAAAAACAAGGTAACGACTATCCTTTTCATCGCTTGAATATCTCTATAAGGTTAGCTTCCGCCGGGTTTGCCACGCTGAAGAAATCGGCCAGGGAGGCATCCACCTCGGCCATAACCGTTTTCTTATCAGAAGAAACCTCCCCATAAGCATTGATAGTTAACTGGTCATCGGCTTTGTCCCTTTTTTGAATACCAAAACCAATAGCAATCATAACCGCCATACTGGCGGCAACAGCCGAGTATGACAGAATGTATACTGCCCGATCTTTGCGCCTTTTCTTTTCCCTGCCGATGGACAGATATCCCAATACTCCCCGGAGTTCCTCAAACAGGGGGTCGTCCGTTCCGGCAGCATAGATGGCCAGTTCCTTCTCCTCTTCCGGCGTGGTATCGGCCTCAAAGTATCGCTGCATCAGATTTGCTAATTTTTCTTTATTTGTCATGTTTTAAGGCCATTCTAAGAGTCTTACGTGCTCGCGAAAGCTGCATCCTGACAGCCGCGGCTTCCATTCCAAGTTCTTTTGCAATATTCTCCAACGGGCGTCCTCCATATTCTTTCTCTTCCAGGATGTATCGTTGTGTTTTTGTGAGTTCCGATTCTATCTTTTGGCGCATCCGAACGAACGCTCTCTCTTTTTCCTCCCTGTTTTGGGGATCCTCCGCGATATCGGTTTCCAGGGGAATCGGCCTTTTTCGCCGGCGCTCATTGAGGCTGGCATTCCTGACAGCCCTGGATAGCAATGCATTGGCTTCGGCTTCCGATTGCAAAGGATAATTCCGCTGCCACAGCCGGACAAAACAGTCTTGAAGGACGTCCTCGGCATCATCGGCATCGGGCAATATCCTTAAGGGTATCGCCTTCAGCTTTTGTCGAAGCCTCACAAATGCTTCTGTCAAGTAGTCCTTTGCCATAGCTGCGGCTATAGAGCAGTAATTGTGCCACCTACTTTAATAACACCGTAATACCAAAAACGCAACACGAATGTGCCAAATTGTTTTTCCGATATACATTCCGTGATTCAGTAGATAGCCGAAGGCCGCCATTGCGGTCTGCGAAATGCAAGCTGCTGTTTTTCAGCGATTTAACTGTTTCCCGGTGCAATTAGATTTGCACCGGGAAACCCTTTATTCGCTCTGTATCAGGCAGTTCCGTTCTGCGACTCTTTTGCCAAGTGAAGGAACTTCCGGACTTGATAGGGTTTTGCTCCGGTTTCCCGAACCAGAATATCGGCAATAGCAAGCTTCTGGCCGATTGGCAGAGCCAGAAGGGCCGGGATGTTCGCGGCATAACTGGAGCGCCTGCATACTTCCAGCATGCTCTCATAAATCTGGTCGGAATTACTGTCGTGCTGTTCCTTGATGTCATACTCTGACCCAGTATTGGAGTTTATGGCAATCAGCATAGTTTCATAATCTCCATAGCAGGCAATCAGTGCTTCTTTATCCAAAGGCAGGTACTTGCCGATGATATAATCCGTAAGCTGTTCACTCTCACTTTCAGTCAGTTTTTCATACATGCTTCTCAATACGGGATAATCCAACCATATTTGACGCTTATATAATGCATCCACCCTGGTTAGAGCTATCATGAGCCGATGAGAACACCTTCGCCTGTCAATCTTTTCGGAAAACGGATGATCCGAGTTAAGGTAGGCCAGAAAGTTCCATCGACAGTCTTCGGCCCGATTCCCCAATTTCTTTTCTACGTGATTGTTGAATAAATAGGCAATGGCAGTCCGTATCTTCTTTAAGCCGATTTTGGGAGCATTGCCATATGCCTTGCGAAAAATGGGCCCCTTCCTGCCGGAGTTCCTATTGAAAGCCAGCACATATTTGGAAGTATATTCTCCCACGAACAGAGACATTATCTCTGTGGCAAACACCTGAACCAGCGAGTGAATATGGTCAAACATCAGACACAACCCCCAAACAGGAACGCCGTATTTCTTGGCAGCGATTGAGTAGATAGTCAGGAACACAAGCCTGTCCAAAACGGAATAAAAGAGCAGCTTTCCGTCATAAGTGTTCTGGTAAATGTGTTGCAGACCTTCTTCCTGCACTTTCCTTTTTACGCCCCGCATAATATAACTCCTTGATTCTTTGTGTTTTGAATACTTCCCGGTGCAATTAGATTTGCACCGGGAAACAGTTATTATCAACAGTATGAGGAAGTTACATTTTGCATCCCCATCCTGCTGGCTATTTGCAAGGATAGGGAATTAGAAGAGGACTTTCAATAGTTCGGTTGAAAGAAATCTGAAAGTTTTTCTGTTTTTTACGATTAGGGACAAAGGGGGGAAATATGGGACGAATTACCGCCTGATGTGGATGACCAGTTTGCCGTCGTAGTAGGGGTCGTGGAGCCAGGAGGAGACGGGCCAGGTGGAAACGCTGCCGCGGGGCAGCTTGTGGCGGGCCATGACGGCGGCAATTTCTTCATTCACATCGCCACCCTTCAGGTACAGGATGCCCTGGGTGTATTTCCCCTTCACCCAGGGATAGAAATCCGGCAGGGAGGCCACGGCGCGGGACACCACAAAGTCGAAGGTGCCCGGCAGGGATTCGGCCCGAGCATTCACCACCTCTACGTTCTTAAGGTTTAGGGCCGATGCAACCGCCTGTGCCACAATCGTTTTCTTTCCAACAGAGTCGCATAGGACAAAGCGGGCCGATGGAAACAGGATGGCCAGCGGAATGCCGGGGAAGCCGCCGCCGGTACCCAGATCCAGAACCCGGGAAGCAGCAAAGGCCTCCGGCAGACCGGGCACGGTAAGAAGGTAGCGGGCGATGGCCAGCGAATGCAGCACATGATGATCGTACAGGCCGTCGATATCCTTCCGTGAAATCACATTAATCTGGGCGTTCCACTCCCGGTACAGGCTGTCCAGGGCGCAGAACTGCTGCTCCTGGGCGGGCGAAAGGGAAAAATCGGCCCGGATAAACTCCAAAAACTCCAAAGCCGTCATTCCACTTCCCCCCTTAGCATCATTTCGGCCAGGTGCTGTTTGCCCCGACGGATGCGCGTGCGCACCGTATTAAGCTCCAGGTCCAGTTCCCGGGCAATGGCCTCGTATTCCATCTCTTCTATCATGTACTTGATCATCACGTCTTTATACAGCGAAGGCAGCTCTTCTATAAACTGCATCAGGCGCTGGTGCACCTCGTCGTTGATAATCTCTTCTTCCGGCGTGGTGTCGGTGAGCTGGGGCGCGTCACTCTGCCCTTCCTTCTTTTCGTCTTCCCGCTGGATGCTGCTCAGGTGGTCCAGTGCCGTTCGGGTGGCAATGGTGAGCAGCCAGGGACGGAATTCCCGCGTAGTGTCAAAGGATTTCAGGGCCGAAAAAGCCTTCTGGAAGCTCTCCGACACCACATCGTCCACATCGGCCTTCCATTTGAAATAGCCGCTCACCCGGCCCCGGACGGCCCGTTCGTGAATCTGGTACAGCATCCGGAAAGCGGTCTGGTTGCCGGACATGGCCTGTTCTATAAGTTCTTTTTCGTTGTATTCCATAGATTCTTCGCTTCGCTCAGAATGACAGGTTAATGGGCTTCCAGCCAGTTCTTTCCGGCGGAACATTCTACAATCAGGGGAACGGACAGCTCCATCACGTGCTCCATCACGTCCACCACTATTTCCTTAAGCCTATCCACCTCTTGCGGCAGGGCATCGAACAGCAGTTCGTCATGGATTTGCAGCACCATGCGGCTCTTCAGGCCTTCTTCCTTAAGCCGCCGGGCCACGCCTATCATGGCCAGCTTGATGATATCGGCCGATGTCCCCTGGATGGGGGCGTTAACGGCGTTGCGTTCGGCCAGGGCACGGACGGTGGCGTTGCGGGCAGTGATGTCCGGCAGGTAACGCCGGCGCCCGAAGAGCGTTTCCACATAACCGTTCTCCCGGGCGAAGGCAATGCTGCTGTCAATGAAGGAACGGATGGCCGGGAAGGATGCAAAGTAACCGTCTATCAGCTCTTTGGCAGCACTGCGCGAAAGGTGCAGGCGCTGCGCCAGGCCAAAGGAAGAGATGCCATACATGATGCCGAAATTGGCCGTCTTGGCCATACCCCGCTGCTCACGCGTAACCTCCTGAACCGGAATGCCGAAGATTTTGGCGGCCGTGGCGGCGTGCACGTCCACCCCCTCGCGGAAAGCCTGCACCAGATGGGTGTCCTGGCTCAGGTGCGCCATGATGCGCAGCTCTATCTGCGAGTAGTCGGCACTTACAATTACGCCGTCCGGTGCACCGGGGATGAAGGCCTTGCGGATTTCCTTGCCGCGCTCGGTACGCACGGGGATATTCTGCAGGTTGGGGTTAGAGCTGGAAAGCCTTCCCGTTGCCGTAAGTGCCTGGTTGAACGTGGTATGCACCCGTCCGTCCTTGGGCGAAATGTAGGAAGGGAACGGCTCTATATAGGTGGAAAGCAGCTTTTTCACCGCCCGGAATTCCAGGATTTCCTCTACCACGGGATGGCGGTCGGCTATGGCCAGGAGGGTGGCTTCGTCGGTAGGATACTGGCCGGCCTTGCCGCTCTTTTTGGCCTTGGGATCCAACTTCAGCTTCTCAAAAAGCACATCGCCCACCTGCTTGGGGGAGGAGATATTCAGCGCCGGCTCCTGCACCATCTCACGGATACGGATTTCCCGTTCCGCCAGTTCTTTCCGGAGTCCGTCGGCATATACGCGAATCTGTTCCAAATCTACCTTTACGCCGTCCCGTTCCATCTGCGCCAGCACCTTGGCCAGCGGTTCCTCCATAGATCCGTAAAATGGAGGCAGGCTTTCCCGGAGCCTTTCGCCCAGGGGGATCAGCACCGCCGCTTCCTTCAGTCGGGAAGGTTCGGCCTCATCGGGCACGTCGTCAAACAGAGAGCCGGTAACGGCCGATTCCGGGGCCTCTTCCAGGCTCACACCCAAATAGGTCTGCGCCAGGGCAGCCAGCTCGTGGCTGCGCTCCGGATTCAGGACATAGTGCATGAGCGGGATATCGTACCAGGTCCCTTCCAGGCCGATTCCTTCGGCCGCCAGGGCATTGGCCATCCGCTTAAGGTCCACTCCATACTTGGCCACCGCAGCGTCTTCCAGCACGTTTCGGCCTTCCAGCAAGGGCATGGTTGCCACCTTCCCCTCAGCTGCCAGCAACAGCTGGTTTCCATTAAGAACCAACCCGGCTTTACCAGATTTCTTAGCGGCTATAAGGACATCTTTAACAGGGGAAATAACCAGATTTTCCGGAACGGGGGATGTCCCCTTTTCCGTAGCATCGGCTATATTTTTCGCGGAGGAAAAGGGGGTATCCCCCATCCCTGCCTTGAGATACTTTTTCAGCGAAGCAAACTCGTACTTCTGGAACAGATCGGCCAGTACGGGTTGGAACTGGCCCGTGTAGCGCATGTCTTCCAGCGTTACGGGCAGTTCCATGTCGGTTTTGATGGTTACCAGCGTTTTGGACAGGGCCATGTGGGGTTCGGCCTCCCGGAACTGGTCCTGCTGGCGAGCGCTCAGTTCATCCAGATGGGCGTAAATGTTCTCCATGCTGCCATACTTGGCAATGAGTTTGGCGGCGCCTACCTCTCCAACGCCCTTTACGCCCGGCACATTGTCGGCCGAATCGCCGCAAAGAGCCAGCATATCAATCACTTGCAACGGGCTAGAGATACCCCATTTCTCGCACAGGGCAGCGCTGTCCACCAGTTCCGCCTCGGCCCCGGATTTGCCGGGCTTCAGCTGGAAGGCATGCGGGCCGATGAGCTGACCGTAGTCCTTGTCCGGCGTTACCATGTACACGTCCAACTGTTCCGATGCAAATTGCGTGGCGATGGACCCCAGCACATCATCGGCCTCAAAGCCGGGGATGGTGAGCACGGGAATATTCATGGCCTGCACCAATTCCGTGAGCGGCTGCAGGGCGTCTATAACCAGCTGCGGGGTTGGCGGACGAGTACCTTTGTACTCCGGATACAACTGATTGCGAAAGGTGCCGCCCGGCGGGTCGAAGGCCACAAGCAGATGCGTAGGCTTCTCCCGCTCAATCATTTCCAGCAGGTACTTGGTAAACCCGTACAGAATGGACATATCGGCTCCCTGGGAGTTGATCATGGGCCTGCGCAGGAAGGCGTAATACATTTTGAACACCAGCGCGTGCCCGTCTATGAGGAAGAGTTTTGCCATAAGTTTTCAAAGATACAAAAAAGGATTCAAAGAAAAAATATTTGGCGGTTTCGTCAAGAATTGCTATCTTTGCAGCCCTTACGCGAAAAATATAAAAACGAGATATCATGAAGAGAACATTTCAACCTTCCCGCCGCAAGCGTGTGAACAAGCACGGCTTCCGCGCCCGCATGGCTTCTGCCAACGGCCGCCGCGTCCTTAGCGCCCGCCGTCGTCATGCCCGCAAGAAACTCAGCGTATCCGACGAAGACCGCTGGTAGTCTTTAGCAGGTTAGAGAAACAAAACCGCAAGCCTTTCTGGCCTGCGGTTTTTTGTTGCAGGGACTGCAGAATGGAACTGCCTGATACAGAGCGAATAAAGGGTTTCCCGGTGCAAATCTAATTGCACCGGGAAACAATTAAGTGGCTAAGCAGCAGCGAGTTGCATTCCGCAACGGCTACTTCTTAATAGGGTACAGACGCAGCAGGAGCATGATCAGCAGGGCAAAGGCGGCCGGGAAGAGGGAGAACAGCGACCATACCATCTGCTGCACCGAGGCCTCGTTGGTAATGGTGACAACGGTTTGCCCCGTGACAGGGTCGGTGCCGGAAATGAAGCCGGCCAGGCCCAGGAAAGCGGCCACCAGGGCGCCGGAAACGGCCGAACCGAACTTCTGTGCCATGGTGCCGGAAGAGAAGATGAGGCCGGTGGAGGAGGTGCCGTTCTGCTCGGTGGCGTAATCGGCCACATCGGCGTACATGGACCACAGCAGCGGAGAATACAGGCCGATGCCGATGGAGGTGACAATCACCATCCCCACCATTACCCAGATGAATGCCGGATCCATGGGAATGAAGAAGAAGGCCACAGAAGTTACGGCGCAGATGGCAGCAGCCCAGCTGAAGGCTTTCTTCTTGGAACCCACCCACTTGGTGAACTTGGGAGAAAGGCCGCCGAAGATCATGCAGGTTACCTCGCCGAAGGTCATGAACACCGTGTAATTGATGATGAGGCCGTTCACCGTAACATCGCCGTGCAGGCAATATTCCAGCAGATAGCCTGCCACCGCATAGCGGAATCCGTTGAAGAAATTGGTGCAGATGCCGATGAGCGTAAGGTAAATCCAGGGCTTGTTGCGGAACAGGTCGGCAAAGGGCTTGAAGGAGAACTTTTCGGCCCGGATAGGCTTCAGGCGCTCCTTGGTGAGCAGGCCGCAAGCCAGGGTGCCCAGAGCGGCCAGGGCGCCCAGCACCACGCCCAAAACGGCATACTGATGCGCCTCGCTCCCCCCTACCAGCTTCTGCAGATAAGGGAAGGAAAGCAGGGTTATGAAACCCATGGCATAGGCGCCCACCATCCGGTACGAGGAAAACTCGTTCTTCTCGTTGTCATCGGCCGTCATCACGCCCAGGAGCGAGCCGTAAGGCACATTCACCGCCGTGTACACAGCCATCATCAGCAGGTACATGGAATAGGCCCAGATGCGCTTTCCCACTATGCCGAAGTCCGGCGTAAAGAGCAGCAGGGCAAACACAACGCCCAGCGGAATGGCGCCGAAGATGAGCCAGGGCCGATAAGTGCCCCAGCGGGACTGGGTGCGGTCGGCCAGGGCGCCCATCATGGGGTCGGTGACCACATCGAAGAGGCGGGCCACCAGCATGAGGGTTGCCGCATCGGCCACGGTAAGGCCGAAGATGTTGGTGAAAAACAGCGGGAACGCGATGGACATCACCTTCCAGGTGATTCCTCCGGCGGCGGCATCACCCAGGGCGTAGCCAATTTTCTCGGAAAACTTTGCCATATAATATATTATAAGATTTCTCGACTTCGCTCGAAATGACAGTTACACTCCGAAGAACAAAATTATTCAAATATTTTCAATGTTTCAAGACACATGCGGGTATTGTGGTACGGACACTTCCAGAAGCCGGCCTTGGGCTGCTTCTTGTCCACGGAACCGTTGGGGAGTATGGCCCAGTGCCAGTCGCCTCCCTTCCGGTCCACCAGGTGGTCACGGATGTAGGCCCAGATGGCCATGGCCCGGCGGGCGCCGGCCACGTCGCCATGGTATTTCCACAGCCAGAGGTTGCCCACTACGGCTTCGGCCTGAACCCACCACTGGCGGGACTCGTCAAAGCTGCCATCGGCCTTCCGTTCGTAAATCATGGAACCGTCGGGCAGCAGGCCGTCGATACCCGCCCTGCCCATGGACACGCAGTACGGACGAATGTCGGTAACCACGTCCACGTCCTTCACCGCAAAAGCGCACTCCAGCGCCAGCCAGGAAGTCTCTATGTCGTGGCCGTAGGAAACCGCGCCGGGCAGTACCGTCCAGTTCCGGTGAAAATACAGCCGCAAATGACCGTCCAGGCCGATAATCCGGGTACGGAAAATCTCCAGCAAAGCCTCCACCGCCGCCTTCAGGTCTTCGTTCGGCCACACCTTATACAGGTTGGCATAAGCTTCCAGCAGGTGCAGGTGGGAATTCATGGTCTTGTCGGCGTTGATGTCATGCTCGCTCAGGGACATGTCGGCCAGAGGGGAAAAGTCCCGGTTCAGGGCTTCGGTGTATCCGCCGTACTCCTTGTCGGCAAAATAGGTTTCCACCACCTTGAAGATGTTCACGGCGTTCTTCAGGGCTTCGTCGTCGCGGGTTGCCTTGTACAGTTCGCTTAAGCCATAAATGGCAAAAGCCTGTGCGTACAACTGCTTTTTCCCGTCCAGGCGCATTCCTTCCGGAGTGACCGTCCAGTTGACCCCGCCATAGCGGTGGTCGCAGAAATGGTTCAGGAACCAGTCCCGTGCATGCATGGCAGCCACCAAGTATTCCGTTTTGTGGAATGCCTTGTAGGCTGCGGAAAAAGTCCACAGGATACGGGCATTCAGGATGGCGCCCCGGGGCGCATCATAGTCTATCTTGCCATTGGCGCGCACGTTGCCATAGAAGCCGCCCCGCGGATCCTTTAACGTGAGCCAGAACGGCAGTATATTTTCCAACAGCTCCTCCCGTACTTCCCGGAGAAAAATCTCTGTTTTCGTTTCCATAGAAAATTAAGGTCAAGGCCATCCCCAGCGTGCCGGGGATGGCAATTAATCGATATTGGGGGTCTCCCAAACCTTCGTTTCGGTGCAATTCACAAGAGCGCCCAGTCCTCCGCAGGAAAGGCGGAAATCGCCCTTCTCCAGACGCCACTTGCCGTCGGCTCCTACAAAGGCCAGTTCGCTGGCCGGCACTTCAAAGGTGACGGTTTTGGTTTCGCCGGGCTGCAACGCAATCTTTTCAAAGCCCCGCAGGCGCTTCACATCCGGAATCAGGGAGGCCACCAGGTCGGAACTGTATAGCAGAACGGCCTCCTTGCCGGCCCGCTCGCCGGTATTGGTCACGTCCACGGATACCTTCAGAACATCGCCAGACTTGAAGACAGGAGATTCCCGATCGGAGCCGGGAATGACGACATTCAAATTGGAATAAGCGAACGTGGTATAGCTGAGGCCGAAGCCGAAAGGCCACTGGACATCCATCACGGCGTCGTAATTGTAGGATCCTTCCATCACCTCGCGATGCTCGGACACCTTGTAATCGTAGGTATGCAGGGCGTTGATATGCTTGCTGTAGGTGAACGGCAGCTTGCCGGAGAAGTTCTCGTCGCCGGCGAGGAGGGCAGCCAGGGCGTCGCCGCCGTAGTTGGAAGGCAGCATCACATCCACCACCGCCTTTGCCAGGGGCTCAATATCGCCGATAATGCGGGGACGGCCCTCGTTCAGTACCAGGATCACGGGTTTTCCCGTTGCCGCCAGGGCACGGACCAGATCTTTCTGGCCGGCCGACAGGTTCAGGTCGTCCATGTTACCGGGGGTTTCGCAGTAGGAATTCTCTCCCACGCAGCAGATAATGACATCGGCCTTGTAGGCGGCCATGGCGGCGCGGGTTATTCCGGAAGCATCTTCCTGCTGCCAGTCATCGCCTTCGTACACCACGCCGGGCTCATAGCTAACCTTGGGAAAACGCTGCTGCAGGGCCTCCAGAATGGTATTGTACTGCGGGACAAACAAGTCGGCATTCCCCTGCCAGGTATAGCTCCAGCCACCGTTGAGGGTACGGAGAGAATTGGCGTTGGGGCCGCAGACCAGAATACGCTCGCTGCCGGTGAGGGGCAGGATGCCGTCTTCGTTCTTCAGGAGCACTTCGCCCTCTACGGCTGCATCGTAAGACTCCCTGGCATAACGCTCGCAGGCAAAGTCCGGATACTCATGCTCCCAGGTGGGGTTGTCGAACAGGCCCAGACGCACTTTCAGGCGAAGGATGCGGCGAACGGCGTCATCGATACGGGCCATAGGGATTTCACCGGATTCTACCAGCGCCACAATGTCGTTCACGCATTCCGGGTTGTAGGGGTCCATAATCATGTCGATGCCGGCGTTGATGCCCTGGGCAAGGGCTTCCCGCTTGTCGGCCGCCACATGGTCCCGCTGAAACAGGTTGTCGATATCGGCCCAGTCCGTGACCAGCATGCCGTCCCAGCCCAGCTGCTCCTTGGCCCAGCCGGTGAGGAGGGTTCTGTTGGCGTGGGTAGGGACGCCGTTGATGGAGGCCGAATTCACCATGGCGGTGAGGGCACCGGCCTGGAAGCACTCCTTGAACGGACGGAAGTACTTCTCCCGCAGGTCGTTCTCGGCAATGTAGGCCGGGGTGCGGTCCTTTCCGCTGTGGGGTACGCCATAACCCATATAGTGCTTGATGCTAACGGCCGCATGCTCCAGGTCGATATGGTTAGGGTCCGTGCCCTGGATGGCCACCGTTTCCGTACGGGCCATTTCGGCCTGCAGATAGGGATCCTCACCCCAGCTTTCCCAATGGCGCGGCCAGCGCGGGTCACGGCCCAGGTCCATAACCGGAGAGAACACCCACGGCACCTGGGCGGCGCGGGTTTCATAGGCCATGGCCTCGCCCATCATGCGGGCATAGTCCCGGTTGAAGGTGGCGGCCAGGTTGATTTCCTGCGGAAACAGGGAACCTTCCAGGAGGTAGGACGCTCCGTGAATCATGTCCAGGCCATAGATGCAGGGAATGCCCAGCACCTCCATGGATTTGTCTTGAATCTGCTTCACCATGTTGGCCGTATGCTCCCGGGTATGGGCGTAATCGTGCATTACATTCAGGATGGAGCCCACCTTGTACTCGCCGATAATCTTGTCCAGCTTGGCCGGGTCGATGGCCTCATGGGTATCGTCTTCCAGCACCATGATGGACAGCTGCACCATCTGGCCGGCCTTCTCCTTCAGGGTCATGTCTTTAAGCACGCTTTCCACTTTGGCCTCCACCCCGGCGTCGGTGGCGATGGCCTGGGGCTGATTCCCGTTGTTGCAGGCCGCCACTATCCCTGCAAACAGGGTAACGGAAGCCATTTTCAATAAAAGAGTATTCATATCATCAATCAATTCTAGCTGTTTCCATTTCACCGGTATAACGGACAGTAACGCTGCCTGCAGCATCCGGATCATAGCCGAAAGGATGCATGGGGTCGGCCACCACAACGCGGAAGCTGCGTTCCTGCAGCATGCCCGGGAAGGAGCCTTCCCGCTTGCCGATGGTGAGGGTGCGCTCGGCATCGTTCCAATCCAGGCCGATGGTGGCGAAGGCGCCTTTTTCGTAGCCGTAGGTGAGGCCGTCGTCCTCGTACAGAGTAAAGTGGGCGTCGGCACCGGCGTACACAATCAGGAGAAGGTTATCGGCCGGTTTCTCGTCGCTCCATTCCATGTCCGGGCCCACGGGGAGGATGCTGCCGGCCCGCACGTACAGCGGCATACGCTCGTAGGGAGCGTCCACCGTAAGTGTGAGGCCGCCAGGGATATAAGCACCGGAATAGAAGTCGTACCAGCCGCCCTCGGGGAAGTACACCTGGCGGCTGCGGGCCTGGTACTCATACACCGGGCAGGGCATCAGGGCCGGGCCGAACATCCACTGGTCGGAGAGGTCACGCACCTGCATATCCTGCGGGAAATCCATCGGCAGGCCGCGCATGAGGGTGTAATCCTCGCGGTTCACGGCGCCGGCCAGGGAATACAGGTACGGCATCAGGCGATAACGCAGGCGCATGTACCACAGGATGCTCTCGTAGGCGGGAGTACCAGCATCGGCAATGTACATGAGCTCCCGACGGGGGAACTGTCCGTGGGTGCGGAACAGCGGAACAAAAGTGCCGAACTGGTGCCAGCGGGTCTGGAGTTCCTGCCATTCAGGCAGGTTGGCCGGGCTGTAGAATTTGTTCATCACCGAGAATCCGCCGATGTCCATGCCCCAGAACGGGATGCCGCTCATGGAGAAATCCAGGCCGGCGGCCATCTGCATGCGCATATCGGTCCAGGAAGTGCCGATATCGCCGCTCCAGGTGGCGGTGCTGTAACGCTGCTCGCCGATAAAACCGCTGCGGGTGAGGAGGAATACGCGCTTGTCGGGTTCCACGCTCCGCTGGCCGTTGTAGATGGCATCGGCGTTCACGATGGAATAGGCGTTGAGGTATTCGGTGGAAGGGCCCAGGGCCGTGGGGGTTAGCAGCCACTTGAGGTAGTCCATGGGCAGACAGTCGCGCAGGTTGGGTTCGCTGGCGTCCATCCACCAGGCGTCAATTTTGCGGTTGTACTTGGTGTACAGGCTTTCGTCTATCTGCCGCCAGAACATCTTGCGACCGCCTTCGGCATAGGCGTCATAGAAGGTCTGTTCGTGTCCCAGCCAGTCCTGCAGGCCCACATCCTCGGCATGGGTATAGGCATAACCGGCTGCCTTCAGTTCCTTGTAATGGTCGGTATTGGTGTAGAATTTGGGCCAGACGGAAATCATGAAACGGGCGTTCATGGCGTGAACGGCATCCAGCATTCCTTCCGGGTCCGGGAAACGGGTTTCATCAAACTCGTGGCTTCCCCACTGGTCCTCTTTCCAATAGTGCCAGTCCTGGACGATGTTATCTACCGGAATGTGGCGACGGCGCATTTCGGCCAGCGTTTCCACCAGCTCCTCCTGGGTGCTGTAGCGCTCGCGGCTCTGCCAGAATCCCAGTACCCACTTGGGCATAACGGGGGCCTTGCCGGTGAGAGTGCGGTATCCGTGAATTACCTCATCGTAGCTCTTGCCGGCAATGAAGTAATAGTCGGCCTGGGGCTCGAATTCGCTCCAGAAACTGATGCCGGCCTCTTCCTCCGGGGAAAGCAGTTCCGCTACCCGCAAGCCAATGTAAGAGACATCGCCGTCCGGTTCCCATTCCACCTTGATGGGGGTTTTAACGCCCTTTTCCAGATGGACGGTGAACTTGTAGCTGTTGGGGTTCCAGGCCGGACGCCAGCGGCGGCTCATTACCTCCTTCCCGTCCACCAGGGTATGCTGGAAGCCAGCGTAATACTGGATAAAGTGGTAATCGGCCGATTCCGGGGCCTCCAGATAGCCTTCGTAAACGACGCTTGCGCCAGCCAGGGGGACGGCCGGGAGATTCTTCACGTGGAATTCGGTCTCGTAATACAGGCTGTCTTCGCGCTGCACCAGGAGTTCTCCCTTGGCCGGCCGGTAGGTGCCGGTGAGGGCACCTTCCACGCCGTCTTTGTCGTATAGCTTGAAGGAAGCACCCAGTTGCTTATAAGGATACGGATTGCCCCAGCGGCTCAGGGAATAGGCATCGAACATCAGACCGTAGCCCTTGGTGGAGACTACCATCGGCACGCTCACCTTGGTGTTGTACTGGTACAGTTCCTCGCTGCGGTTCTTGTGGTCGAACTCCCCTGCCTGCTGTTGTCCCAGGCCGTAGAAAGACTCGTCGGGCGTGCTGGAGAACTGCGTACGCACGCTGTAGGCCTTCTTTCCTTCCACCTCAATGGGCTCAAAGCTGGAACGGCCTTCGCCGGTGAGCAAGTTCCCTTCGGCATCAAAGAAGTCCACCGTAGCCGTGGCCTTATTCACCACTACGGTAAGGGCCGATGTTTTTACGGTCACCTTGTTTTCGGCCTTCTGCACCGTAAGAGGCTCTGTATAGGCCTGCTGCGGCACAACGGCCAGGCTCTTGCGGTCCCGGAACTTTCCGTCCGGAGTCTCCGTCACCCGGATCACCTCCGGCGTAATCACCTCCAGGCGAATGGTCTTGTCCCCGCAGGGAACGCTTACGGTGCTGTTCTGGCTGCAGGCAAATAGCAGCAGCAAACTCGCCAGAGCGAAAAATCCAACTTTCATAGTGTCAATTAATTACGGGTTTCCCGGTGCAATTTTATTTGCACCGGGAAACATTTAAATTACTGTCTATCAGGTTATTGAGTATCTCAACGGAGAGGCCGGTGCGGAGACCGTCCGGGGCGGTGTTCAGGCAGTAATCTACCAGGCGGTCCAGCGTAGAGGTGGCTACGTGCATACGGGTATCGGAGGAGGCATAATAGATAAACACCTTGCCGTCCTCATCGGCTATCCAGCCGTTTGCAAAGAGGACGTTCATTACGTCGCCGATGTATTCGGGGCCTTCCGGGGCCATGAAGAAGCCGGCCGGATTGGCAATCACGCGGGTAGGGTCGTCCAGGGCCGTCATGTACAGGTACAGCACATAGCGGAGGCCGCTGGCGCAGGCACGTACGCCGTGGGCCAGATGCAGCCAGCCCTGTGGAGTCTTGATGGGGTGCGGGCCCTCGCCGTTCTTCACTTCCATAATGGTATGGTAGTGCCGGCGGTTGATAATCTTTTCCTCGCCGACAACGGCATGCTCCATGCTATCCACCAGCGCCCAGCCGATACCGCCGCCGCTGCCGGTGTCGATAAAACCGTCCTGCGGACGCGTGTACAGGGCATATTTACCATCCACGAACTCCGGATGCAACACCACGTTGCGCTGCTGGCTCTTGCTCTGCAGGTCCGGCAGGCGCTCCCAGTTCACCAGGTCTTTGGTGCGGGCTATTCCGGCAGCCGCCGTAGCGGCCGACAAATCGCCTTCGGCCGAATGATCCTTGCGCTCTACGCAGAAGATGCCGTAAATCCAGCCGTCTTCGTGCGCGGTAAGGCGCATGTCATATACATTTGTGGCGGGTTCCCCCCACTCCGGCATGGTAATGGGCCGGGGCCAGAAGGTGAAATGGTCCACGCCGTTGGGGCTTTCGGCCACGGCAAAGAAGCTCTTCCGGTCGGCGCCTTCCACGCGGGCAACCAGCACATACTTTCCTTTCCATTTGATGGCGCCGGAGTTCAGCACGGCATGGATGCCGAAGCGTTCCATCAGATAGGGATTACGTTCTTTGTTAAAATCGTAGCGCCACTCCAGGGGGGCATGTTCGGCCGTAAGCACCGGATTTTCGTACCGTTCATACACGCCGTTGCCCTCGATGGGAGCGTTGGGCCTTTCAATCAGCCGCTGATGCGCCGTCTGCAGCCAGGCTAATCTTTCACTGTAGTTCATAACAACACTATATCTTCCTTTTCACTGAAATTCTTGAAATCTCCAGCGCCCTCGAAGCCCTTCCAGGGGGCATAGAAGTGGCCCGGCTTGTCGTGGGCGTTCCGCCAGGTGAGCACATAGGAGATGGGGTAATCCTTGATGGCGGGATACAGCACATCGGTCCACCAATTGTGGTCCGGAAGGCCCTCCAGGCCGGTCTCGCTAAGGCACATCAGCTTATGATGGTCCGTAGCCAGGACGTTGAGGGCCGTGAGCATGCTCTTGACCTGGGTGCCAAAACGCACACCAGCCTCCTCCAGGCCATCGGGGCCCACATATTCATAGATATCCGTTCCCAGGATGTCCACAAACTCGTCCCCGGGATAACGGGACATGTATTCTTCCGGCTCGATGGGGCCGTTGGGCGAATAGCACCAGAGAATGTTGGAAAGTCCGCGTTCCCGGGTGAAATACAGCCAGGTGTGACGGTACAGTTCCTTGTACTGCAGCGCGGAACAGAGCCGGACGCCCCACCAGAACCAGCTGCCCAGATTCTCGTGCCAGGGACGGAAAATCACCGGTGTGTCCGGGCCCAGGCTCTCTATGAAATCGGCAGCCCGCTCAAGCCAGAGCATGAATTCCCCATATTTTTCGCCACCTTTCAAGATGGACGACACCACCTGGTCCGAACTTACGTCCCAGGCATCGCCGCCCGTATAGGGATTTCGCGGATGCCAGGAAAAAGTGACAATGCCGCCCCTTTCGATATGCTTAAGGGCCGCCTTTCTCATAAGGCCGAAGGGGACGCCGTCCAGATTGCAGGAGTCGGCCAGCTCTATTCCGCCCAGGTCAAAGCCCAGCACCATGGGATAATGGCCTGTGACATCCTTGACGTCCGAACGCTCCAGAGGGTCGTTTTCCCAGTCCGTCACCACCCAGGCGTGGCCATACGAAAGGTCGTCCTGGTGGCCATAGGCAATGGCGCCGGTCTCGGCAAAGGAGAACAGGCGGTGGACCAACTGGTCCTTGGGTGTTTCCATGGGTTTCTGCTTACCAGTGCCGCATGCCGCAAGCATCAGAACGGCAAACAGACAATACAAGTTTTTCATATCAGTTTTTACTGTCCTTATAAGCCTTTAAGATGGCATCCTTCAGCGTAGGTTTGGTCCACTTGGGGACGGAACGGTCTTCCCCGTCGCTCAGTGCCATCCAGTAGAAGCACGGAATATTGTATTTGGCGGCGGTAGAGACATAGCAGGCGGCCTGCTTGGCAAGTTCCGCCTCCACCCGTTTGGAGGTATCGGCCCCGTATTCTCCCAAGACGCAGGGGATGCCCTTGCTCACCAGATAATTGTTCATGTCTTCTATAATGGACTTCACCTCCTTTTCACAGGAAGCGTCGAATTCGTTCTTGGGCGTTTCCGTATCGAAAGCGAAATGGTAGGGAGCATAGCTGTGCACCTCGGCCATAAGATGGTCTTCCACCGTATCTGAAGGAAGGCGGAAAGCATCCAGCGTCTGGGGTGTGGGGCTTGCGGCATAGGTGTTCAGGATCAGGTTTCTCCTTGCATTGTTCCCACCCGTGGCCCTTACGGTTTCCACAAAAGCGGCATTGTACAGGTTGATGGCCTCGTGGGCATCGGCCGATGAATAATTCCACGTCCCCTTGGAGTCCAACATCTCGTTGAAGGACTCGAACACCAGTTTCTGGTCATAGGAGGCAAACTCGGTGGCTATCTGCCGCCAAAGCTCCGTGTACCTTTCCCGGACCGAATTATAAACCTTCGTATCGGCCCGAAGCCAGGCGGTTGTGGCAGTCCCCGTGTCGTGGTGAACGTTAAGAATGCAGTACATCCCCTCATCCAGCACATATCCCACAATCTCCTTCACCCTGGCCATCCAGGTGGGATCCACCGCGTAGCCCGTCCAAGTAGACATGTCCCAATGGCCCTTGTTGTCGCTTACGGTAACATCAACAGTGCCGATATGCGGATACCAGGTAACCGGAACGCGGATGGCGCCGAATCCAGCCTGTTTGAACATGTGGATGAGCTCACGGGTGGTGACAGGCTGGCCCCAGGCGGTTTCATAATCTTCCGTAGTCCGCTTGGAGAAGGCTTCAATCCACATATTGTTCACATCTCCGCTATTGGCGTCCAGCGTATTGCCCAGGTTCCAACCCACGCCCATATTCTGGGCGCACGCAGCAGCATTCTCCCAACCTTCCGAATCTACACCCGGCACCATGGGGGAAGGCTGGACTTCCGGCTCGGCCATGGAGAAAGACAAGGTAACGGCAGCCGATCCCTTCTGATTCTCCTTATACCCCTGCACCGTTCCTGCCGGAAGGGAAACCGTATAGCTGTTTCCGCGCACCAGGCCCGAAACGGACACCGTAAGGTTTGTTCCATAGGCATTGACTTTGTCTATGGATGCTCCTCCGGTTATGGTTATGCCACCTTGCGCCTCCTTGGTGCACTTGATATTCTGATCGAAGGTGAAAACAACAGACAGGGTCGCATCCACGAATCCATCTGCTCCGTTTTCCGGAGACGTGGAGACAAGGACCGGCGCCGCCGCCTCCTCCGGCTGCGGGTTTTCCTTATTCTCGCAGGAAAAAAAAGCCAGCGCCAGCATCATAAAAAGACCGAAATATCTTTTCATAGTCAGTTATTTAAGGGAAGGAACATCCTTCCGGTTAATAGTATGGGTATTCGAGAGGGCGGCCTTCCAGTCCTCTGCGGTGTTGTTCCAGGAATAGCTTCCGTCGGAATTCTTGCACCACAGGACCGGCTGATTGTTCTCGAAATTGCACCAGTTCATGAAATAGCCCCAGGGGGCGTTTTCGGAGAAGAATCCGTCAATATCCAGCAAATTACCGAACTCGCTCAGGACCACCATCTTCCCACCTTTTACGGAATCGTTCACCAGCTGGAAGGCCGCCGACTGGGTGGTGTTCTTAGTAACATAAAGGTCGGCCCCCACCAGGTCCACGTATTCGTCTCCCGGATACCAGGCCTGCAGGTTGGACACGGAGGAGAGCTTTCCTGCATCCGAGGTCTGGGCCGTCCAAACCCAGATGAGGTTGTTGAGTCCGTAGGTCTCCGTAAATTCTTTATACATATACTGCCACAGCCGCTTGCAGGCATCGGCTCCGTCGTAGCCCCACCAGAACCAGGCGCCCCAGGTATAGTCTCCGGCCGCCTCGTGGAGCGGTCGCCAGAGAACGGGAATGCCCTCCTGCTGCAAAAGCGCCAGGAAACCGGCCACCTGTTTTAACTGCTTTTTCATCTCGGCATTCTGCCAGGTGCCTTCCCTCAGGGCATTCTCTACGCCAAAGGCTTTGGTATTATAGGAATAGGTGTCTATGTACCGTTTGCCGCCGGAGGTATCAAAAGCCTCCTCGGTGGTTGTGGGGACGCACCAGTGCCACCCGATCTGGATGATGTTATGGGCCTCCCAAGCCTGTTTTACCGGTGTAATGTCTGTGTAATCCGGCCGGCCGGACCATTCGCTCTTCCTGTCGGCCCAATTGTTAAAAATGTAGTCGAAACCCACTATCGCAGGATAGATTCCGGTAAGGGAGCCGATATGGTCGGTATACGAAGTCTCCCAGGCGGTACCACCCATGGCGCCGGACAGGGTTCTGGTCCCGTAATTGCCCAGCAGGTACGAATACAGTTTCCGGGCCTGCGCCGTGGATTTGGCATTGCTTAAGGATGCTGAAGGCTCCAGTCCATAGTGTTTCTCGGGCTCTACATATTCCATCGAAAAACTTACGCTCATGGCCGCAGCGCTTTCCTGGTTCTCCTTGAAGCCCTGAACCACACCGGCAGGGATGGAGACTGTATAGCTTCCCCCGTTCTCCAACCCTTCCACATTCACGGTCACATCCTTGTTATAGGCATTGACGGATGCAATAGTGGCGTTCCCGCTCACAGAAACCTGCTGGATTCCAGAAGCGGTCACCTTTACATTCTGATCCATCGTGAATACTACGGAAAGGGTATTCCCTTTCAGGTGTGCAGTGCCATCGGCCGGCGAAGTGGACACCAGCCTGGGCGCCTCGGCCTTCTCTATCACAGGGTCCTGTTGGCAGCCATTAAAGAGCAATGCTCCTCCCAGGGCTATCGGGAGTAAAAACTTTATTCTTTTCATACTGGTACCCGGAGGGAGGGTCAGCCCCCTCCGGGTAAAGAAATCATCAGAAGACGGCTATCCTTGTGATGATGGCACTCTCGCCCTGACAGAGGAGAGCACCGCCCCAACCCTGGATGTCGTTGAAGTGGGCCAGGAGGTCATCGGTAAGCACGAATTCAATGCAGGAAGTGGAAGAGCAGTTGTCCGGATTGACGGTATTGCCACCGAACTCGTCGATGGAAATGCCATCCCAGTGACCGCCCCAGATCTGGATCTGCCACCAGTCGGCGGTAGGAGTGAAGTAGATGCGCATCAGGTCACCTGCCTTCACGCCCATCTCGGCCAGTATTCCTTCTGTACCGAAAGAAGGCTGGTTGCTCCAGGAGCCCAGATCCTCATAACCTTCCCAGACATCCCTTTCCTGAGGAATCTCATGGATCATGGTGACCATGGTCACGGCTGCAGCCTCACCCTGGGTGAGGATGGCACCGCCCCAACCACCGACAGTATTCAGAATAGCGATATTATCTGCCGTGACGCTGAATTCGAAGAAGCCGGTATAGGTGGGCATGGTTTCAGGAGAAATGGTGTTGGAGCCAGCGAGCTCAGGGAATGTCATTCCCTCCCAGTGGCCGCCGAATACCTGAATCTGATACCAGTCTGCATTAGGCGTGTAGTAGATACGGACTTTGTCGCCCACGGAAAGACCTGCCGCAAGGAAAGCACCGTCTGCGCCAAGATAGGGCTGGTTGCTCCAGGAGCCCAGGTCCTCGTAGCCTTCCCAGATAACGGTGATGTTCTGCTCCAGCTGCACCTCGATGGTGCTGGGGCAGGTTTCCACGTCACCGGAGAAGAGTTCGAACTTCACCTCGTACACGCCAACCTTGTTGTACGGCATGGTGAACTGGATTTCGTTGTCCGTACGAACCAGGTAGCCCGTCACTTTCTTTTCGCCGATATAGATGTTCTCGATCATCATGAAGTTTTCGCCCTTCATGGTAACCACGGCGCCAATGTGTTCGGCTGCAGGCATCTCATTCACGATGATGAACGAGTCGTAGCTGAGGGTGATATTCTCCTCGGGAGCGACGGTTTCGCCGTTGGCGAGGGTAAGGACAATCTTACCGGAAACGGAAGTGTTGTAGGTCTGGAGGGTGAGCTTGTCATCGGCAAACTCTACGCCCAATTCCTTACCGCCGAGGGTGGCCCCGGTGATAAGGTCCAGGTCGGTACCCGTAACCGTAATGGTCTCGCCGGCCTTGAGTTCCACGGGGCTGACCCCGGTTACCTCCGGATGTACCAGCGTATAGGCCACCGTAACGGCATCCCCGTTTTCCATGGAAAGGGTGATGTCACCCTCGGTTGCCTTGGCGGGAACGGTTACAAGGATTCCCTTGTCGCTGTCGTAGTAGAAGGAGGTTTCACCTGCGCCAGGGAAGGAGACGGAAGTAACCACGTTAAGGTCCTCACCGCTGATCGTGAGTTCGTTACCGGCCTTTACGGGCATGGGATCGGCCTTGAGACCGCCGGGCTGTACCATCTCGATGGCACCGGCCACGAATTCTTTCCCTGCATAGTCTACGGCGACGACGTCACCGGACTTGGCGGTGGAAGGAATGGCCACGGTGAGGGTCTTTCCGTCTTCGGAAACGATGAAATCCGTCACCTCCACACCGCCGGGGAACACAATCTTGCTGATCATGTCCATGTAGGCGCCCGAGATAACGACATTTTCACCGGGCTTGGCAAGCGCGACTGCCAGTTTGCTCACAGTAGGATCGCCGATGGTGAGTTCCTCGTCAGAGTACACCTTGTTGGCCACGGTGTCCGGATCCAGGACCTCGTCGGAGTCACCGATGACAAGACGGCCAGAAATGGCATTTGACGGAACGATGAGCCTGAGCTCATAGCGGGACTGGGCCACGAACTGGGTCACATAGGCTGCACCTTCAAAGATGACTTCCTTGACAAGGTTCATGTAATCACCCTTGATAGTAAGCTCGTCACCAGGCATGGCCGATGCGGGGCTGAAGGAAGTGAAAACGATGGGTTCGGTGTAGGTAAGCTTGGCAACCGATTCAATCTTGGTGCCGTCTTTCCCCACAAGGGTAATCACGCCTTCCTCCGGACCGTCCACCGGGACAATGAATGTAAGCTTGCATTCACGACCGGAGCCGGAAACGTTGAAGCTGGTAATGGGATTCACCCCGGGAACCAGAATCTCGGAGACCTGATCCAGGTTGCTGCCGATAACGGTGATTTCCCCGCCACGGTAAACCGGATTGGGCGAGAACGCGCTGAGGGCAAGGCGGTCACTACTGTACTGGTCGGTACTGAGTTCCTCTCTCTGACAGCCGATAACAGCCATCAAAGCGGCCACGGCCATAACGGAGAACTTGAATATTCTGTTCATAACGTTCTTCATTTAAAGATTACATAGGTACAACGCGGATGTGGTCAATGGCAACGATCGGCTCGCAGGCAGTACCCGTGAAGCCACTCCATATGAAGAGTGCAAAACCATCCAGCCAACTGCTGTCGAACTTGGTCGCGCAGACGGCACCGGTGGGAGTGAGAGTGAATTCGGAGAGCGGGACGCTCACGGTCACCCACTTGTCGCCGGTATCGTAGGAACCGGTGGCCTGCCAGGGCGTCCAGAGGGCGCGAGGCACGCTGTCTTCCGAGAAATAGGTATTGTTCATGTTGTCGTTGGACACCACGGAACTGCTGGAGAACATGAGCTGCATGGAAGCACCCGTCCAGGGGTTGGACGAAGGAATCAGGCACTCGAACTTGAGGGTAAGGCCGCCAACGCCAAACTTCTGGAGGTATGCGTCGAAGGCGGGAAGGGTCCTGAGCGGAGGAATGGACGAGGCGGGATCCTCACTGTTCCAGTAGTCGAAGGAATATTCATCCTCGGCCCAGTTGGAGGTGGGATCCTTGACGCCAAGCCACAGATACGAGCCGTCCAGCGCGGGGAACGGGTCGTCGCCGGGGTTGTGCAGGTGACCGGTTGCCGGGGCACGCCAGCCGTTACCGGTAGCAAAACCGCCGCGCAGTCCGTCAAAGTCGAAGAGCATGTTGCGCTGGTCCATGTACTGGAAGGAACTGTTGGTCGATCCGGAGGCCGTGGTCACGGAAACGGGACCGGGAGTGGCACCGGCGGGCACCTTGAAGGTAATGTGCTCGCTGTCCACAACGTTGAAGCCGGTCACCTCGGCGCCAGGCATGGAAACGGTCTGGACATCCATGAAGTATTTGCCTTCGAGGGTAACCTCCTCGCCTTCCTTGGCCCATTCATTGGACATGGAAAGAACCTTCGGAACAGGAGGAAGCACCTTGAAGTCGTAGTCCACGGAAACACCGTCCTTGTTCAGGAGATACAGCTTGTTGGTCACTTCCACAGCCTGATTGTTGGGGACGGCCACCACAAGCGTATTATCGGTGATGTAGCTCGTATTGAGCACAGCCTTCTGGTCGTTGAAATAAACGTCGTGCACGCTGGTAAGGTTGGTACCCACGATGCAGAGGATCTCGTCCATGAAAGCCTGCTCAATGAAAACATCCTTGTCGGCATACCGGACATAGCTGATGGTCGGCACACCGGTGGTAGCACGGAAACGGTCGGGATAGTCATACCGCTCACAGGAGAAGAGACCTCCGGCGAGGATGGCTGTTCCGGCAATACCGATGATATATCTGATTACTGATTTCATTGCTGGTTTGGATTAAAAGTCATAGGAGTAGGTCTCGCGAATATCCACATGGATGGCGGGAGCAGTGGAAGCCATGTTGGGATTGGCAACCACATCTTCCGTCGGCATGGGAACAATGAACATGGAGGCTTTCACGTCCACAAGGTCGTTGTCACCGTTGTAGGTGATGGCGCTGGCATCCCAGGTGTTGGCACCGGGACCGGCATAATTGCCTTCACTGTCCAGGACAAAGTTCTTGTAGACACCGTCCAATCCACCCTCATAGTAGCCTCTGCGCTGAGACAGAAGGTCTGCGATGCAGGCGTCCACATCATAGTAGGAACGGCGGACATAGTCGTACCAGCGGTCGCCTTCCAGAGCAAGCTCCAGGCGGCGCTCCTTCCAGATGGTCTCGTAATCCACCGTGGTCACAGGGGCGGCGTTGGCACGCGTACGGATGGCATTGACATATTTGAGGGCCTTGCCGGTGTCTCCGGTCAGGAAGGCCGATTCGGCCGCGACAAGATAGATGTCGCCCAGACGGAGGATGTGGGTGGGCAACTGGTTGTACTGCTGGTGAGGCACCACGCCGGTTCCGTCAATATGGTCCTGATAGTCGCCATAGATGTGCTTTCCGTAGAAGGCACCGGTAGAGCAACCCCAGTTCTGGCTGGAGATGTTGGGATTGTCGGTGCCAAGTCCGTAGCTCTTGTCGTAGAAGAAACGGTACAGGTCAAAACCGCCCTTGTCCTTCCAGAAATAGTCGTACTGGTCGCCAAACATCATGATGGTGACCTTGCGGCGGTCGTCTTTGTCCTCGCGGGTCTGCGGGTTCTGGATGGCCGATACGCCAAAAGCATCCTGCAGGTCGATGGAGGGGCCTTTCCAGTCGCCCCAGTTGTTCTCTTCCGAGAAGCCCACCAGGCCTACGTCGTTCTGCATGTAGCTCTGGGTGCACCACATTTCCACCTTGGCCTGCCACAGCCAGGAGAACAGGCATTCACCCGTCTGCTGGAACACCTTGGGGTCAATGCGGAATACATCCGAATACTTGGGAGTAAGGGTACGGCCGGAATTGTTGATAACATCCTCGGCATAGCTGAGAGCCTTGGAGAGATCCTCCTGGGACAGGGAACCGGTAACACCGGCCTTGGTCAGGTAAACCTTTGCCAGCAGGGCTTCGGCTGCATAGTGGTCGATTCTGTTGTACTCGCCGATATGGGCATTTTTGGGAAGCATCTCCATGGCTTTTTCCAGCGTGAGGATGATGTACTCGTAGACATCGGCCTTCTCCACCTTCTGGAGCTCGTTGTAGGTGCCTTCCGTGATGATGGCGGTGTTGTCGTGCACGATGGGGACATCGCCGAAGTTACGTACCAGGAAGAAGTAGGCCATGGCCTTCCAGGCAAGGCATTCGCCGATGCACTGGTTGATGACTTCCTGGGAAGCGCCGCTGGAGCCCAGCAGGTTGTTGATAACCGTGTTGCAATGTGCGTTGATGGACCACAGGGAATAGGACATGTCCTTAAGTTCCTGATCGGTACCATTGACGGTGAGCGTGGTGTAAGGACTGTTGCTGGTCCAGACATTGCCGCTCATATATTCCGAGTCATATACATAGAAACGAGTCACATCACTCCAGGGACCGGAATACAGGTAGTTGACACCCATGATGCACTGTTCGTCGTTCTTATAAAAGCCGGCCACAACATAGCTGTCCTCGGAAGGACGGTTCAGGAAGTCACTGCAGGAAACTGCGCTGAGAGCCATTGTGACGGCAGCAAATATTCCAAATAATTTCTTCATAATCATGTCCTCCCGTTAGAAAGTGATGTTCAAACCGAAAGAATAGGTGGTAGGGGAAGGATAACGTCCATTATCCACACCGAAGGTCATGCCCTGGGCATCCTGGGTGCTGGCACCCACTTCCGGATCGTAACCGGTATACCGGGTAAAGGTGTAGAGGTTCTGGATGTTCACATAGACGCGGACGTTCTCCATCTTCATCCGGGAAAGCAGGCTCTTGGGAAGGGTGTATCCCAGAGTAATGTTCTTGATACGGAGATAGGAGCCGTCCTCGATGTAACGGTCGCTCATGCGGTCGTTGTCGTTCGGGTCGGCCGTAGTGATACGGGGCATCCGGGTGCCGGAGTTGGCCACTTTGACATTGGTGATATCATCGTACCAGTTGTCGGAATAGACACCGTCTGCAGGTACCAGCTGGGCGCGCTGGGTAACGATCTTCTGCTGGTTGGTCCAGTAGCTGGTCATGTGGGACAGACCATTGTGACCCTGACCCATCAGGTTGTAGTTGAGAACCTTGTTACCGTAAGTACCGTTGAAGAAGATGCTCAGGTCCAGGTTCTTGTAGCGGAAGGTGTTGGTCCAGCCGTAGGTGAACAGCGGGAGCGGGGAACCCAGGTTGGTGCGGTCCAGTTCGTTGATCACGCCATCCGGAACACCGTCGGGGCCGCTGATATCGGCGAACTTGAGGTCGCCGGGCCATACGGTGGTGTTGCGGTTGAACACGCCGTCAACGGGATATTTCTCGGCCTTGGGGCTGTTGAGGATATCTTCGAAATCCTTGTAGACACCCACGACCTTATAACCATAGAAACCATACAGGGGCTGGCCGATCTCCGTGACGCTCACGATATCGTTCCACTGTCCGTACCCGAAGAGCTGGGCATTGGCGGAGCCGTCAAGGGCGACGAGCTTGTTCTGGTTGAAGGAAATCTGGAAGTTGCTGTCCCACTCGAAATCACGGGTCTGGACAGGATAGCCGCTGATGGTAATCTCGAGGCCCCGGTTGTCGATGGTACCGAAGTTACCCTTGGGGGCTGCCAGGGCGGCGGAGGAGTTACCCTTGGTACCCATGTAGGACGGGAGGTCCAGCGACATGAGCATGTCGGAAGACCGCTTGTCATAGGCGTCGACGGTGAGGGACAGCCTGTTGTCGAAGAAAGCGAGATCCAAACCTACGTTGATCTGTTCCTGCTTCTCCCAGTGGATACCCGTGTTGGGGATGTTGGTAGGACGCTGGGCGTCTCCCAGGGCGGAATAGGAATCGTAGATGTTGGCTTCCCATGCACCGCCGCCGATATTGGCGTTACCGGTCTGGCCCCAGCCCACACGGATCTTACCGGTGCTGATGACGGGCTTGATGCTCTCGAAGAACTTCTCGTTGGAGAACTTCCAGCTGGCCGCGAAGGAATGGAACCCGGCCCAGCGGTTATCCGGACCGAAGTTGGACGAACCGTCATAGCGGAAAGTATAGGTGACCAGGTAACGGTCTCCGTAGTTGTAATTCCAGCGGGTGAAGAAGGAAGCCATGGCAGTGCTGCCGAATCCGTGACCCACGGTAGGGTCACCGGTTGCCTTGGAAAGGGTACGGACGACATTGTCCGGGAGGTTGGAGTTGGAAGCGCTCAGATATTTCCAGCGGGACTCCCAGCACTCCTGACCCAGCATGCCGGTGATATTGTGGTTGCCGAAGGACTGGTTCCAGGTAAGGTAGTTCTTGAGCTGCCAGTACACGCTGGAGTTCTCCTGCACGGACATGGAGTTGGTCTTGTTTTCCTTGCCGCCCAGGATATAGGTGGGCTTGAAAGTGTTACTCTCCGAATGGCTGGCGTCAAAACCAATCTCCGAACGCCAGGTGATATGCTTGAAGGGCTGGATGTCTGCATAGACGTTACCGGTAAGCTTCTCACGCTTGAGGGTGTAGGAATTGATCATGGCAAGACCCACAGGGTTGGCGGAGGTGTAGCCTTCACGGACCACCGTGGCGTAGTTGCCGTCCAGGTCGTAGACCGGGATGTCGGGCAAAGTGCCGAGGGACTGGAAGATGAGACCTTCACCGCCGTCGGCCAGCTTGAGGTCGTCGTTGGTTACGGCGTAGGTGGCGTTGACGCCCAACTTGAGCCAGGATTTCACCTGGGAGTCGATATTGGTACGGACGCTGAAGCGGTCGAAGTTGGTTCCGATCACCGTACCCTCCTGGTTCATGTAGGAACCGGACACATAGTACTGGATCCTGTCGTTACCGCCCTGGGCGCTCAGCTGATGCTGATGCTGGAAAGCGGTGCGGAACACTTCGTCCTGCCAGTTGGTACCTACGCCCAGCAGGGAAGGATCGGCATAATAGGAATTGGCGGAAGCCTCGCCGATCTTCACGAAATCGTTGTAGAATTCGGCCCACTCGCGCAGGTTGAGCATGTCGATGCGGACATTCTGCTGGCTCACGGCAGCCATGCCTTCGTAAGAGATCTTGGATTCTCCGGACTTACCGTGCTTGGTGGTGATGAGCACTACACCGTTGGCACCCTGGGCACCGTAGATGGCGGTGGCAGAGGCGTCCTTGAGGATTTCCATGCTCACGATATCCGAAGGGTTGAGGGTGGCCAGCGGAGAGATTGTGGAAATCTTACCGTTGCCCAGGCCGCCGAGACCGTAGTCCCATGCGGAATTGCCGCCGCCCTGGACAATGACGCCGTCAATGACGTACAGAGGTTCGGCGCCGGCATTCACGGTTGCCTGGCCGCGGACACGGATGGAAGAGGAGGAACCCGGAGCACCGGAGGTCTGCACGGCGGTAACACCGGCGGCACGGCCCTGCAAGGACTGATCCAGATTGGTGATGATGGAGCCCTTGAGGTCTTCTTCCTTCATGGAAACGGAAGCGCCGGAGAGGTCACTCCTTTTCATGGTACCGTAACCCACGACGACAACTTCGTCCAGGAATTCGGCATCTTCTTTCAGGAGTACGTTGATGACAGTCTGGCTGCCCACTGCAATCTCCTGCGTTGCATAGCCGATGGAAGAGAACACGAGCGTAGCGCCGGGCTTCACCGTGATCTCGTAGTTTCCATCCAGGTCTGTGATGACACCGTTGTTGGTGCCCTTCTCCATTACCGATACTCCAATGGCCGGTCCCATATTGTCGGACACGGTACCGCGAACCTTGGTCTGTGCGAACAAGGCCGTGGTGGTGAGGAGTGCCAGCATGAAGGTCACAAATTTTTGTTTCATGCTACTAGATTTGTTGGTTAATTATTACTATTAATGGTTTAGATTTGATATCGCTTCTTGAATAGCGTCTACCGTGTAGTCCGTAATGTAAACGCCGTTAAGTCCCTGGGCTTCCTGGGCGGGGTCGCCGGTATAAGGGTCGCCGGTTTCCCACTGCTGGTGGAGGGGTATGGCAAAGCCGCTCCAGCCCCAGAAGTTCACCCCCTGAAAGGCGTCGCCCACCTGGGAGAAGACATAGGCATAGTAGGTATCGCGGGCCGAAGTGCCGGCCTCCATTTCCGGAGAAAAGCCGTCGCGGGGGAAGCCGAATTCCTCGCACACGAGGGGAAGGCCCAGTTCCCGGGCCAGATCGGCATGGGCCGAAATGTACGCTTCCGTGTTTTGGATGGCGGCCGGAAGGTCTTCCTGCAGGCTGTCCTCCCCTGCCCAGCTCCAGTTATAGGGCCAGATGTGGATGGTCATGTAGTCCACCCCGGGAATGCTGTTCACCTGCCGCACCAGTTCCCAGTCGTTCTCACAGCCCATGAGACCCTCGTTGCCGGTAGATACCAGGTGATTGGGGTCCAGTTCCTTGATGAGGCGGGCCGATTCCGTGAGCCAGCCGATGAAGCCGGCACGGATTTCCGGATCGTCGGAGAAGCAGCGCGGCTCGTTGCCAATTTGCCAGGAGAAGATGGCCGGATCCTCTTTGTAAGGCTTTCCGGTAATGCTGTTGGTTCGACCCACAATGGCGCGGATGTGATTAAAGAACAGTTCCTGCGACTCCTTGGAGGTCTGGAACTTGCGCATCTGCTGCATGAAGGGCCAGTAGCCGTCGATTAGTGGAATGAGCGTCTTTTCACCGGTAGCCCACTCCAGATACTGGCCGTAGCCGCCGCTCCATTCCCAGGAGTTGTTCAGATACAGCACTGCCTGCATATCCCGCTTGCCCAGTTCCACCAGAAAACGGTCCAGCCCCACCAGAAGTGTATCGTTATACACTCCCGGCGCAATTTGCAAGGTGGGCTCCACACGGGAGAAAACGCCATCCGGACCGTCTCCGCCCACCAGCACGCGGAGATTCTCCATCCCCAGCGCCTTAAGCGTATCCAGTTCCAGACAAAGGCGGGTAAAGTCACCGCCCCGCCCCTCCGAAGCCAGGATGGGGCCGTACCAGAAATTGGTGCCAATGTAGGTGTAAGGTTTCCCGTTACGGATAAACTGTCCGTCCTTTACCCGGACGAACTGCGTTTGGGCCGTACATCCAGCCGCCACTATTAGGATAAAAAAAAGGGCAAGTTTTAGTGTTTGCTTCATTATGTTGGCCGACATAGATAAATAACGTCGCAAAATTACAGCATAGGCCCGGGACAAACAAATGAAAAACTACCTAAATATGATACTTTTTTAACATGTCCTAAACGAAGACGCGGTTTTTGGCAAAAAGGGCCCGGAAATCCCGGGGCGTATGGCCGCGGTGCTTCTTGAAGGAGCGGTTGAAATTGGAGAGGTTGTTGAACCCGCAGGCATAGCAGATTTCCGACACGGAAGTGGTGGTGTCCACCAGCATCCGCGCGGCCTTTCCCAGACGGACGTCGATGATGAAATCCATCACGCTCCGGTTGGTATGCTGCTTGAAAAAACGGCTGAAGGCCGATGGGGTCATTCCCACTAGACTAGCCAGGGTTTCCAGACGGAGTTCATCCGTGTAATTATTTACTATATAATCCTTTACCTTGTTAACGCGCCGGCTCTCCCTATCCTGGTCCGACTGGGCGAAAGCACTGGAAGCCAGGGTTCTGGCTTCCTTGTCCTGGGACAACTCATACAGGATCTTGAGCATGTTGAGGAACTGGTCGAAACGTTCTTCCAGCGAGGGCAGCGTATCCAGCAGGTTATAGACTTTGGCAATGGTGGTCATGGAAAAAGTGACCCCCAGGCGGGCATCGGCGAACATCTTCCGGATATCGGAGAACTGGTTGCGGCCCAGCAGCCTTTCGTCCAGCAGCGTGTCCGAGAACTGTATGGTGATTTCACGCATATCCTTGTTGGTATTGGAACCCTGCTCCCAGGCATGCTCCAGGCCGTCCCCTGTTATGAGGGTGAGTTCGAAATCCCCTATTTCCTCAATGCTGTCCCCCACTACGCGGCACACCCCTTTCCCATGTTCTATGAAATTAAGTTCAAATTCTTTATGCGAGTGGATGGGATACACAAACTCACTCTTGTAGCGCTCCACAATGTAAAAACAGTCGCGGTCCGAAATGGGGGTTATTTCCCTAAGTACCTTGCTCATGGCTTCCGAATAAAACTGATACAAAAATACAGAAATTAATCAAATCTCATACTATTGATGCAAATTTTAATACTTTTTTTGCTCAATCCAAGGCTGTGAACACCACCTCTCCATCAGTGATTATTGCAAGAGTGAGAAAAATGCCGTAAATTGGCTTCCCAAATGAAAACCCAAGTAACCACATCCGTATTTGCATCTGGAAAAGGTGCCACGGCAGAATACCATGTCATGGTTTCCGTGACAGACCCTTCATTAAGCTATGAAGACCAGCTGGACGCCGTCCTGGAAGCTTGCAAGGATGCCTCCCAAGGCCGCACGGTCCATTTCCGCCGCTTCTTCCTGAGTGACGCGGCCAACCAGTTTTCCCGGCTGCGGGAAGCCTTGGCGGAGCTGCCCACAGTGCCCACTTCCATAGTCCAGCAGGCTCCGCTGGATGGAACGCGGATAGCCCTCTGGATGTACTGCACGGATCCTTTTGAATCCCCGGACGGCGTTCCCACGCATAACGGATATGCCCATTATTGGACCGGTTCCCTAGTATGTCCCGGCAAGGATTCCCGGGAACAAATGTCCGGCCTTTTCCAAAAACTGGAACAGGCGCTGCAAGGCCTCTCCATAGCTTCAGACACGGTTCGTACCTGGATTTTCGTACGGGACGTGGATGTGAATTACGCCGGTGTGGTGGAAGGCCGGAAGGATTATTTCAACCGGATCGGCCTCACGGCAGATACGCATTACATTGCCAGTACCGGCATTGAAGGACGCGCTCCGGACTGCCGGAACCTGGTAGAGATGGACGCCTACAGCGTCAAGGGCCTGCAAAAGGGACAGACAGATTATCTATACGCCCCGGAAAACCTTAGCCCCACGGCCCTTTACGGCGTCACCTTCGAGCGGGGGACGGCCATCACCTACGGAGACCGCAAACACGTTTTCATCAGCGGAACGGCCAGCATAGACAAAAAGGGAAAGGTCCTGCATCCGGGCGATGCAGCCGCCCAGGCCGGCCGGATGCTGGATAACATAGAGGCGCTGCTCAAAGAGGCGGGCGCCGGACTCGGGGATATCGGCATGGCCATCGTATATTTGAGGGATCCGGCCGATGAGCACGTGGCCAGGCGCGTGGTTCAAACGCGCTGCCCCTCCCTTAACGCCCTGTACGTGCTGGGTCCCGTCTGCCGCCCTTCCTGGCTGGTGGAGATGGAATGCATAGCCCTTACCCCAAAAGGAAACCCGTCCTTCCCCAAATTCTAATACCATGAAACGCTTTTGCCTCCTTGCAGCCCTGCTGCTGACAGCCCTGGCCCCATCGCTAGCCCGGGAAGTGAAAAAGACCGTGATAGCCGTAGAGACGGAAAATAGCGCCCTGGTGCTCCTGGTGCAGGAAAACGGCCAGGTATTCAACCTGCATTACGGTACCCGCGTGGGAGATGCGCAGCAGTTCCTGCCGATGGCCGTGGACTCGGACGACTATAACACGGCTTCCGGCCTGGCCTATCCCGCCACAGGCGGACGCTTCATCGGCGAGCCGGCCCTCCACGTTAAATATGCCGACGGAACCCACAATACGGAACTGTATTACTCGGGCCATTCCATTGAACCCCGTCTGGGCTGCATCACTACCTCCATCCGTCTGGACGACCCTGTGACCGGATTGCAGGTGAATCTGGTATACGACGCCTACCAGAAGGAAAACGTGATAGTTACCCACAGCGAAATAGTAAATGGCGGAGGACGCCCCGTACAGCTGCTCAACTACGCCTCCGGCGCTTTATACCTGGATGCCGACGAATACCTGCTCACCCACTTCCACGGAGCCTGGGCGGCCGATATGCAGCTGGAGCACGAATGGCTGGGGCACGATATGAAAGTGATTGAAAGCCGCCGCGGCACGCAGGCCACCCAGGGAAACAACCCGTCTTTCCTCCTGAGCTTGGGCACCCGGGAATTCCGGGAAAACGAGGGCGAAGTCATCGCCGGGGCCCTGGCCTGGAGCGGCAATTTCCGCCTGTGTTTCGAGCAGGACGCCGGCCACAGGCTTAGCGTCCTGGCTGGTATCAGTCCCTTTGCATCGGCCTACCCCCTGGCCGCGGGAGACACTTTTGTAACGCCGGATTTCATTTATACCTGGTCGGACCAGGGAGCCGGCGGCGCTTCCCGGAACCTGCACCGCTGGGCGCGGAAATACAGCGTGTACGGCGGCGGGGAGATAAATCCCACCCTCCTGAACAGCTGGGAAGGCGCCTACTTCAACTTTACCACGGAAACGCTGCTGCGCATGATGGACGACGCAGCCGGCATGGGCTTGGAGATGTTTGTGCTGGACGACGGCTGGTTCGGCAACGACTACCCGCGCAACGGGGACAACGCCGGCCTGGGAGACTGGGAGCCCAATGCGCAAAAGCTTCCGGAAGGGATTGATTATCTGGCCCGATACGCACACCGAAAAGGCCTGAAGTTTGGTATCTGGATAGAGCCGGAAATGGCCAATCCGCAGTCCAACCTGGCGCAGGCGCACCCGGATTGGGTGGTGCAGAGCCCCGGTCGGGATATTTACCAGGGCCGGAACCAGTGGGTGCTGGACCTCTCCAACCCGGAGGTGGAAGACTTCGTTTTCGGCATTTTCGACCGCACCATGCAGCTGGCGCCCCATATCGACTACATCAAATGGGACTGCAACCGCGTAATCCAGAGCTTCGGCAGCCCGTACCTGGGCGCGGAGCAGGACCGCTTTTACGTGGAATACACCCAGGGGCTTTACAATGTAATGCGCCGCATCCGGGATAAATATCCGAAAGTAATTGTACAGTGCTGCTCCTCCGGCGGCGGCCGGGTGGACTACGGCGCCCTCCGCTACTGCAACGAGGTTTGGACCAGCGACAACACGGACGCCCTTTCCCGCGTGTTCATCCAGTACGCCACCAACCTCATTTATCCCGCGTGCGTAATGGGTTCACACGTTTCCACCGTTCCCAACCACCAGACGGGCAACGTGACGCCCCTCAAGTTCCGCTTCGACCTGGCCTGTTCCGGCCGGTTGGGCATGGAACTGCAGCCCAAGACCCTTTCGGCCGAAGAACGCACCCTGGCCGACCGCTGCATAAGCTCCTACAAGCAGTATCGCGACCTGGTGTTCTCCGGTAACGTGTACCGCCTGGCCTCGCCCTATGACGGCAGTTATTACGGGTTGATGTATGTATCGGAGGACAAGAGCCGCGCCGTGGTGTTTACCTACTGCATCCACTACGAACCCCGCAACGTGGGCGGCAAATCCTTCAAACTCCGAGGTCTGGACCCTTCCCGCACCTACCGCGTTACAGAGCAGAATGTGAACCGCAGCTGCTGGTGGGGAAACGGCCAGTCCTTCTCCGGACAGTTCCTCTCCAGCGGAGCCTTCAACCCTGTCCTGCCCCAGCTTTATAGCTCCGCCGTCTTCCTACTGGAGGCCGAATAAACTTCTATACCCGCATTTTGGCCCCAAAATGCAGGTTCCGGCGTCTGGACGGACGTCGGAACCTGCAAAAATCTCAAAAAATGACGGCTTGGCCGCAATTACTTCACGCGCTGGCCGTAGGAACGGTCTGTGGTGTTCACGGTAATGATTTCACCGGTTTCGATGAAGAGCGGGACCATGATCTTGGCGCCGGTCTCCAGGGTAACTTCCTTAAGGGCGCTGGTGGAAGCGGTGTTGCCCTTTACAGCGGGTTCGCTGTAGGTAACCTCCAGGGTAACATAGGTGGGAAGCTCGCAGGTGAGGCAGCGCTCTTCCGGCTCCGTGAGGAACATCATTTCCACACGCTGGCCTTCCTTCATGAGGTCGGCATTCTCCACTACGTCGTGGGGAAGGGTAATCTGTTCGTAGGTTTCCTCGTGCATGAAGTTGAAGGCCTCTCCATCGTCATAGAGGTACTGATAGGGACGGCGCTCCACGGAAATGGTGTCCAGCTTAACGCCGGCGGTAAAGGTATTTTCCAGGATGCGGCCATTCTCCAGGTTGCGGAGCTTGGTCTTTACAAAGGCAGGGCCCTTGCCGGGTTTTACGTGCTGGAAGTACACCACAACGCAGGGTTTGCCATTGAACATGATGTACATTCCGTTCTTCAGATCAGCAGTTGTTGCCATAAAATGTATGTTTAGTTAATCGTTAATTCGTTTGAACCCACAAAATTAACGATTTGTCACTTTTTCTGCAAATTTTCTTTAATACACTGCCGTTTGTCGGGAGATGTTCAGCTCCTGGATCTTGTACGTTTCGCCGCCGGGAGCTGTGGCGTAGATGGTTACCTGGAACAGTTCCCCACCGGCATTCAGCTGGCCGATAAGGTATTTTTTGTTGGCTTCCGACGCCCGGTGAGTGACCTCGAAGGAACGGGGTGTGTTGGCGCTGAAGAAGGAACGGAGAATTTCCCGGGCCTGTTTTTTGGAGCAGCTGCGGGTAGATGAGATTACCGTCACGTCCATATTTTCGGCAAACCAGCTGGACAGGGAATTTACATCACCCTGGGAAAGATAGCGGGTGATGGAAGAAAAGACGGCGAACTCCCCGTCGGCGTTTTGCGCCTTGGCGGCGGTTCCCGCCAGGAGCCCCGCCAATACCAGCAATATGCTTAGCAACTTTTTCATCCGAGCCATTTATCCTGCAAAATTCGCGCCGAACGCAAGTATTCCGGGTCGTTTTCAATTTAAGTGCAAAATGCTTACATTTGTGGATATTAATTGCCGCATAAGATGAATCTTTCGCTCCTTACCGTAGGCAAAACCGACATAGGATGGGTCAGGGAAGGTCTGGACGTGTATGTGTCCCGGCTGCGGCATTATGTTCCCTTCGCGGTAACGGAAATCCCGGAGCTCAAAAAAGTATCGGCCCTCACAGAGGCCCAGATCAAGGAAAAGGAGGGTGAACTCATCTTAAAGCAGGTGGGGCCGGCCGATATCCTGGTTCTGCTGGACGAACACGGCGCCCAGTACCGCTCCGTGGAGTTTGCCCGCTGGTTGGAAAAACAGCTTAGCCAGGGCGGCAGAAACCTGATTTTTGTGATTGGAGGCGCCTATGGCTTCTCCCCCGCCGTGTACGAAAGGGCCAACGGAAAGATAGCCCTTTCCCAAATGACTTTCTCGCATCAGATGGTGCGCACTATTTTTGCAGAGCAGCTCTACCGGGCCTTTACCATCCTGAAAGGAGAGCCCTATCACCATGAATAAACACAGGAGAATATGGGAAACACTGTCCGTGGTACTTGTACTGGCGGCAGTGGTGCTGTTTGCCGCGTCGCTGTTCATGGGCATCGGCCGGGCCAACGCCACATCGGCATCGGCCGACCTGGGCCGGCGGATTGAGCGGCGCATCCGGGTGCTGGACGGCTATGTGCGGAAGGCCCTGGACGAGGATCCGGCCGAATGGATGCAGCTGGACGGGCTGCCGGAAGACATGGTGGTGTACCGCTATGTAGAAGATTCGCTGCAAAGCTGGGCCAACCAGTTCCCCATCCGCAGTGACGATATCCGCGAGCGCACCCTGGTGCAGCGCCTGGGAGACTCCCGGGGAGACTCCACCTCGCCCCTGGAAGAGGTGACCGAAGAGCTCACTTACATGAACCTGGGCCCCAAATGGTTCCTTGTCAAGAGCGTTTACGAAGGCAAAAAACATATCATTGCCGGCCTGGAAATCATCAACGAACTGCAGGCGGGCTCCATGAACGGCGTCAACCGGCACCTGCTTTCCGGCGACCAGTACAGTATCCAGCCCCTCACGGCCAGTGTGGGCGTGCCTGTAATAGTGGACGGGAAACCGCTGCTTAAACTGACGGAAGAGAACATTGCCGTATTCGCCCCCCGCCATTCGGCCGTGCTGTGGCTGGCCATCGCCCTGCTCATAGCCGGAGCCCTGCTGTTCCTTTCCCTGCACCCCACCCCCTTCTGGCTGGGCATTACGCTGCTTATCCAGGGAGGCCTGCTGGGCTGGATGTACTTCTACGGGCGCCACATCTCGCAGGAAACGCAACTGTTTTCGCCCCTGCTTTATGCCGACGGCCAGTTCCTGTATTCGCTGGGTGCGGTAGTGCTGGTGAACCTGGCCATCATCCTGCTGGTGCTGGACCTGTATCTGGCGCGCTGGCCGCTCCTGAGGGCCGTCCGCAGGCAAAGCCGATGGGTGCAGGCCCTGCTGGCCGCCCTTTCCCTTGTGCTGGCCGCCGCCATCGTCCTGTATATCCACTTTACTTTCCGGAGCATCGCCATCAATTCCGACATCTGCCTGGAACTGTATAAGGTGGCCATCCTCACCTGGTACACCGGCGTAGTCTATCTGTCCTTCCTGTTCCTGGCGCTGGCGGTGCCGCTGCTGCTGCAGATGGCCTCGCCGCTGTTCCGTTCGCTCTTCGGCCTGCGATATAATTTCTTCTCCGGGAAGGCCAGGCTGGTTTTTGCCCTTGTCACGGGTCTTTACTTTGTGATTGCCTCCTCCACGCTGGGCTTCCAAAAAGAACAGCGACGGGTAGATGTATGGGCCAACCGTCTGGCCATGGACCGCGACGTAGCCCTGGAAATCCAGCTCCGCTCGGTGGAAGGCGCCATTGCCGAAGACCAGATGGTGGGCATGCTGTCGGTATTGAACAACAGCGCCGACCTTATCCGGGGCCGCCTGGTAAGCGCCTACATGAGCCGCATTTCCCAGGACTACGACATTTCCGTGGTGCCTGCCTCCAACCGCCGGGTGGCCGACCAGCTGTTTGCCGAAAGGATCCGCGGCGGCGTACGGCTGTCGGACAACTCACACTTCTTCTACAGCAGCCTGGGCAACGGGCGGGTCGCCTACACAGGCCTCTTCACCTATTATGTACCCAATTACGGGTCCTCCTCCCTGCTGGTGAAGGTGGAATCCAAGCACAACCGGGAAGACCGGGGTTACCTGAGCCTGCTGGGTATCTCCGACCCGGGCCGCGTTTCCCTTCCTCCCGTTTACTCCTGGGCCAAATATGTAGAAGGGCATCTGGTGCAGTACAAGGGCGCTTATGCCTACCCTACCCTCTTCTCGGGAGCGCTCAAGGACAAGGCCGGCGACCGGCCCGACGGTCATGTGGATATGGACGGCTGGTGCCACTTCGTACACAGTGTGTCGGAAGACGAAGTAGTGATTCTCTCGCGCCCCAGCACCCGCGTAACCGACTATATCGTAGAAGGCTTCCTGTTTGCCATCATCGCCTTCTTCATGGTGAGTGCCCTCATCTGGCGCCGCCGCACGGTGGGCAGCAGGCGTTATTACCAGACCCGCATCAGCCTGATGATGTATATCTCGCTCACGCTCACGCTGGTGGCCATGGCGGTGTTCAGCGTATGGTTCGTGTACAACCGGAACAACGCCGATATGGAAAGCATCATGACTTCCCGCATCAATACGCTCCAGGCCATGCTGCAGGAGCAGATGCGGCAGGTGGAATCGGCCGAAGACATCCGCACCCCGGGCGTGATGGAGGCGGTGGAAAACGTGGGAAACAACCTGCGCTGCGACATCACCCTGTTCGAGGCCAATGGCCTGATGGCCATCAGCACCACCCCGGAAGTGTACGACCGCATGATTCTGGGCCATCGGCTGGACGACAATGCCTACTACAGTATTGTCTACGACCACAAACGCTTCTACATGCACCGGGAGCGGGCCAACCGGCGCAGCTATTATGCCCTGTACGCCCCCGTCTTCAACAGCGCCGGGCAAATGGTGGCCATAGTTTCGTCACCATTCACCGACATGTCTTCCAACCTGGAGTCGGAGTCCATTGCGCACATAGCTACCATCCTTACGCTGTTCCTGCTGCTGCTCATGATTTCCCGCCTTATCACCTACGAGGTTGTGAGCCGCATGTTCCGGCCGCTTACGGAAATGAGCCGGAAGATGACGGTAAGCGATATCGACCACCTGGAGCCCATCGAATACGATCAGGACGATGAACTTACAGGCCTGGTGAAGGCCTACAACCGCATGGTGCAGGATTTGGGCGAATCTACCCGCCGGCTCACGCAAGTGGAGCGCGACAAGGCCTGGACGGACATGGCCCGCCGCGTGGCGCACGACCTCAAGAACCCGCTCACGCCCATCAAGCTGCAGCTCCAGATGCTCATCCGCATGAAGTCTTCCGGCAATCCCGCCTGGCAGGAGCGCTTTGACGAGGTGGCCTCCACCGTGCTGTTCCACGTAGATTTGCTGGCCGATTCGGCCGATCAGTTCTCTACCTTCGCCAAGATGTACGACCAGAAGGTGGAAACCCTGGACCTGGACGCCCTCATCCGCCAGGAAGTGGACCTGTTTGACTCCCGCGACGACGTTACCCTGGACTATTACGGGCTGGAAGGCGCCATGGTGGACGCCCCGCGTCCGCAGCTCACCCGCGTGGTGGTGAACCTGATTACCAACGCCATCCAGGCCGTGGACGAGAACAAGGACGAAAAACGCCTGCTGGTGAGCCTGCGCAACGCCGCCGAAGACGGCTTCTACGAAATTGTGGTGGAAGACAACGGCCCGGGCGTAGACCAGGAAAATCAGGACAAGATCTTTACGCCGGACTTCACAACAAAAACCAGCGGCAGCGGCCTGGGTCTGGCCATCTGCCGCCGGATTGTAGATCACTGCGGGGGAAGCATTTCCTACAGCCGCTCCTTTGCCCTGGGCGGTGCCTGCTTCACGGTAAAATATCCTAAGAAAGCCTAGAAGACAAAGGCCTGGACATCGTCGGCGCTGACGGGATTGCCGCCCAAAATGAGCAGGCGCTCCACTACGTTGCGCAGTTCCCGGATGTTGCCGGGCCAGGAACGCTGCTGCAGCAGGGCGATGGCCTCCGGCGTAAAAGGACGTACGGGCTTGCCGCCTTCGGTGCTGATCCGTTCGCTGAAGTAATTTACCAACAGGGGAATATCTTCCTTACGCTCGTCCAGGGCCGGCACCTTGAGCACAATTACGCTAAGCCGGTGATAGAGATCTTCGCGGAAGTTGCCTTTCCGGATCTCTTCCTGCAGGTTTTTGTTGGTGGCGGCAATAACACGCACATCCACCGTTATTTCCTTGTCACCGCCCACCGGGGTAAGCTTGCGCTCCTGCAGCACGCGGAGCACCTTGGCCTGGGCCGCCAGCGACATGTCGCCAATCTCGTCCAGGAAAATGGTGCCGCCATCGGCCTGCTCGAATTTACCCTTATGGTCGCGGATGGCCGATGTGAAGGAGCCCTTCTTGTGGCCGAACAGTTCGCTGTCGATAAGTTCCGACGGAATGGCGGCGCAGTTCACCTCCACGAAAGGCATCATGGACCGGGCCGACTGCTGGTAAATGCCCTGGGCCACCAGCTCCTTACCCGCCCCGTTGGGGCCGGTAATAAGGACGCTGGCCTGCGTGGGAGCCACTTTTTCTATCATCTCCTTCAGATGGCCAACCGGTGAACTTTCGCCCACCATTTCCTGGCCGTAAACCTTTTTCTTGAGGATTTTGGTCTGGGTTACCAGGTTGGCCTTGTCCGTGGCGTTCTTGAGGGTAATGAGGATGCGGTTAAGGTCCAGCGGCTTCTCAATAAAGTCGAAGGCGCCCCGCTTGATGCAGTCCACGGCCGTGGAAATATCGGCATGGCCGGAGACCATGATCACAGGCGTTTCAATCCCTTCCTCCACCAGCTTGGACAGCACTTCCGTACCGTCCATAACGGGCATCTTGATGTCGCAGAAAATGGCGTCGTATTTTTCCTTTTCGGCCTTCTGGAGGCCTTCCTCTCCGTTTTCGGCCGTCTCCACCTGATAATTCTCCATTTCCAGGATTTCTTTCAGGGAGTAGCGGATGGCACGTTCGTCGTCGATAATAAGAACTTTCATAAGATGTGCACCGCAAGTGCTTAAATTCAACCTTTCCTGTTTTTACGCACAAGCCAACCCTGCGACTTGTCCACGTTACCCCTTCCCTCGGGGAAGGGACTTGCTATCGCCTTCGGCTCAAATGCTGTGCAAATATCGGAAAATTTTTCTATTTTTGTATGTCATGACCTTGAATACCATGAATGTTCCAGACATCATCATTGCCGTAGACGGCTATTCCTCTACCGGAAAAAGCACTTTTGCCAAGCTGGTGGCGGCCGAATTCGCTTTTCTGTACCTGGACAGCGGCGCCATGTACCGCGGCGTTACGCTGGCGGGGCTGGAGGCAGGTGTCATTGCCAACGGCAAAATTGACGAAGCAGCCCTGCTGCCGGTAATGGCCCCGCTGGACCTTCACTTCCAACAGGAAGACGGCACCACCAAACTGTACCTGGGAGACCGTTGCATAGAAAAGGAAATCCGCGGCTGGGAGGTATCCCAGTACGTGAGCCCTGTGAGCGCCATCCCGCAGGTACGCAACTGGGTAGACGACAAGCTGCACGCCTTCGCCGCCGGCGGGCGCGTAATCATGGACGGCCGTGACATCGGCACCACCGTCTTCCCCAACGCCGAACTGAAAATTTTCATGACGGCCGATCCGCTGGTGCGAGCCCAACGCCGCCATGAAGAATTGCTGGCCAAGGGCGAAAATACCACCCTGGAGGAGGTGCTGGCCAATCTGCAGGACCGGGATTACCGGGATTCGCATCGGCCCACTTCCCCGCTCCGTCAGGCAGCGGACGCCTATGTGATGGACAATACCCATATGACCCTGCACGAGGAAGTGGTATGGGTTCTGGGGGTCATCCAAGGCAAATTCAATATTCTGGAAGCGCCTGCCCTGTCATGCTAAAGGTAGAGATAGACTCGGGGTCCGGCTTCTGCGGCGGGGTTATCCGGGCCATTACCCGGGCCGAGGAATTCCTTTCCGGAGGAGACACCTTGTATTCGCTGGGCGCCATCGTGCACAACGAAGCCGAGCTGGAACGCCTGCAGTCCCAGGGACTCCGCACCATTGAAACCCTGGAGGATGTGCCCGACGGCGGCACGGTCCTTATCCGGGCCCACGGGGAGCCTCCTTCCACTTACAAATCCGCCACAGAACGTTCCCTTTCCGTTATCGACTGCACCTGCCCGGTGGTACTGCAACTGCAAAAACGCATCCGGGAGGCCTACCAGCGCCTGCACGCCGAAGGCCGGAAGGGCCAAGTGCTCATTTTCGGCCGGGTGGGCCATGCCGAAGTGCTGGGCCTGCTGGGCCAGGTGGGCGGAGATGCCCTGGTGGTAGAAAACGCCAATATGCTTCTGGAAGCCATCCGGGACGGCCGGCTGGACTTTTCCCAGCCCATGGAAATCTTCTCCCAAACCACCAAAAGTCCCCTGGAATACAAGCAGATTTGCGAGATGCTCCGCAACTACGGGGCCGACGTAAGGGTGCACGACACCATCTGTGCCCAGGTGGCTTCCCGGCACGAGAAGCTGTCGGCCTTTGCCCATTCCCACGACGTAATTCTGTTTGTTTCCGGACGAACCTCCTCCAACGGGAAGGTGCTCAGCAACCTGTGCAAGAGCGTCAATCCCAGAACCTACCTGATTAGTGCAGGCTCTAAAATTGACCCCCAATGGTTCCAGGGGGCCCAAACGGTGGGTATCTGCGGCGCCACCTCCACCCCCAAATGGCTGCTGGAAAAAGTAGCCGTTGTCGTTAGTGAAATGGCATGAAACCCATGATGAAACATATTTTCCGCATTCTTTCCGCGGCTTTTCTGTTTGCCGCATTCCTATCCTGCAACAAACAAGCGGAACAGCCCCAGCTTACAGAGGGGGTTGTTGCAGTCAGCAGGGTAACCATCGATGGCAAGTACGCGTCCCTGAACAGGGAAAGCAGCTCCTTCCTGGCCACCCTTCCCACCACTACCGATTTTTCGGCCCTGGAAGTGAGCATTGACACCGATGCACAGGAAATCCTTATAGACAACCAGGCGGTTAACGGGGAAAAAATAGTGCTGGACCTGTCTTCCCCCAAGACCGTCCGGCTCATTCAGGACGGCCGCATTTATCAGGACTACACCCTTGAGGTAAGGAATACCGGGCTTCCGGTAGTAAGGATAGAAACGCCTAACCGTAAGTCCATTACCAGCAAGGAGGTATGGATGGAAGGCGCCACCCTGCGCATTGAGAAGGCCGACGGAACCGTGGATTACGAAGGGCCGATGTCGGTACGCGGCCGTGGCAATTCCACCTGGAATTACCCCAAGAAACCTTACGCCATAAAGCTGGACAGCAAGGCCGAAATCCTTTCCATGCCATCCCACAAGCGGTGGGTTCTGCTGGCCAACTGGAAAGACCGCACCATCCTGCGCAACGATGCAGCCTTCTGGCTTTCCAGCCACACCGGCCTGCCCTACACGGTTCGGGGACAGTACGTAGAACTGGTGCTCAACGGGTTGCATATGGGCAATTATTACCTGTGCGAGCAAATCAAAATCAACAAGAACCGCGTGAACGTGAAGGACGGCGGCCTGCTGCTGGAGCTGGACACCTACTTTGACGAAGTAAACCGCTTCCATTCCAAGTTATTTAATCTTCCCTGGATGGTGAAGGAACCCGATGAGGAAGAACTCACCCGGGAACAGTTCCAGGAGTTCCAACAATGGATTGCCGACCTGGAAACCCTGCTGAAGGACCAGTCTCGGGTGAAAGCCCACGAATACGAGCAGTACTTGGATGTGGACACGGCCATCGACTACCTGATTGCCGAGGAACTCACCGGCAACCATGACTTCTACAACACCTGGCCATCCAACGGCCCCCACAGCGCCTATTTATACAAACAACCCGGCGGCAAACTTTACACCGGACCGATGTGGGACTTTGACTACCACACTTTCGTGCCCGACCGCACCAAACAATGGGCCGGCGCAAAACAGACCATGTACTACCCGGCTTTGCTGAAGGATGAAAAGTTCCGCGCAAGACTTCTGGAAAGATGGGACGCGCAGAAGGACGTTTTAAAGGGGTTGCCGGAATACATCGACCAGATGGCCGACCATATCCGCTTGTCCGAGTATTACAACCATTCCTTATGGCCCATCAATCCGCCCCAAACCGAAAACGGAGATGAACAGCTGAGCTTCCAGCAGGCCGTAGAGCGCATGAAAAAGGCCTTCCTGGACAAGTGGGAGTGGATGGATAAGAATATCGGGAATCTGCGTTAGTCCAGATTCTGGAAGGTAAAGCGGTCCCAGGGAAGGTCTTCCACGGGTTTGCCGTCCAGCACGTCGGTAACAAAGTGCAGCAGCGGGAAATCCTCCGGCTTCACCAGACCGTTTTTAGCCTGGATGGAAAGGGCTTTCTGCAGCCGGCGCACGATTACCAGCGACTCCAGCGTCATTACGCCCAGGATTTGTTGCGCCTCTTCCACCGTTTTTCCTTCGCCCAAAAGCAGGCCCAGTTTGCGTGTTCTGGCTCCCGTAGAAGTCACATACAGGTCTCCCAGGCCGATGAGGGCGCTGTCCATATCGGCCTTCTGGAGGTTCAGGATACGGAGCATTTCCTTGGCGGCCTGGTAAAAAACCGCCGCCTGGGAATTGAAGTGATTGGCTTCGGCATTCTTTCTGTTGGCAAAGCCCAGCGCCATGGAAACGCCCAGGGCGTATGCGTTCTTGATGGCCACGGCACTCTCCAGCCCGTTGGCGTCGCGGGTAAGCGAAATCTGGAACCAAGGAGTTTGCAGGGCCTTTTTCATCATTTCCAAAAGGGCCGAATCCTTGCCGCAAAGCACCACCTGGGTAGGATCGCGATGGATAATGCCGTCGGCCGTTCCCGGGCCGCCCAGCGCATAAATATCCCGCTCGATGCCTTTCTTGCGCAGTTCCTGCACCCAGTAGGTGGGATAAGAAATGAGGGAACCGTCCGGCTGGTCCATCAAACCCTTGGCGGCCGACAGGACCGGGATGGAAGGATCCATCTTCTTCAAGATGTCTTTCAGGAACCAGGCAACGCCGTAGGAAGATATGGCACCTATCACAAAATCGGCCCCTTGCACAGCCTCCTGCCACTGCTCGCAATAATAGAACTGCAGCCCGGCGGGATAGGGCGTATCCAGTTTGGGATGACGACCGTCTTTGCGACAGGCTTCCACCACCTTTTTATCCACCGGCGTTCCCACCATCCGCACCAGGTTGCCGTTTTCGGCAGCCACAAAAGCCAGGGCCGAGCCCATCTGGCCGATTCCTATGATAGTAACAATAGCCATTAACTCTTCTGTTTGCGACCGCAAAGTTAATAATAATATTTAAAAACAAGTTCCTCTCTTTTTTCTTGAAAATATAAGCAGTATCTTTGCAGGACCAATGCGGGTGTGTTGGAATTGGTAGACAACCCAGACTTAGGATCTGGTGCCGCAAGGCGT
>CAMJKI010000006.1 GCA_946406355.1 uncultured Bacteroidales bacterium
GGATTGCAAAGATAGAAACTTTTTTCGAACTAGCAAAACTTTTCGACGAAAATTTCTAATAATTTTTAAAAATTTTTCATAACGATTTTATAACCGCTTGATTTACAGCATTTAGCCGTTTTTCGTCCATTTTAATCACTTTGCGGTCGTAGGTCATGAGGCCGTTTACCTCTATTTCCACGTCCGTGGTCTGGGTATATACGGCTGCCGATACTCCTTCCGCAATGGTAGGGATAAGTTCCCTGGCAAAGCTTTCGTACTGGTCAAAGACTTCCTCTCCGCTGTGGAACTGCACATAGCCCCAGTTGCGGTCCGGCTGCCACAGGTGACCCTCCACTGCCCAGCCGATGCCGCCGTATTCTCCCAGCACGTCTATCTGCGTGCCGCCGGAGGTGAACTTCATGTGCGGATCGGGATAATTATGGCTGTCGAAGATGTCCCCCACCGGGTAGGAATTGCCACCGGACGCGGAGTTCACCAGCCGGGTAGGATCGGCCTGTTTGGTGAAGGCCACGGCTTCGGCGGTTTTGAACTGCGCCCAACCCTCGTTGAACGGCACCCATACCACAATGGACGGATGGTTGGAAAGCTGGCCGATAATCTCGCCCCATTCTTTATAATAGGTAGCCTGCGCTTCCGGGGCCAGCTGCGAATCGTCTTCCGGCGAAGCCCACTTGTACTGTTCCCATCGGCCATGGCGGCTGTCGGTAATGGACGGCATGTCCTGCCATACCACTATGCCCAGGCGGTCGCACCAGGTGTACCAGCGCTCCGGTTCCACCTTGATGTGCTTGCGGATCATGTTAAAGCCGAAGTCCCGCGTTTTGGCAATGTCGAAGCGAAGGGCCTCGTCACTGGGGGCGGTGTACAGCCCGTCGGGCCACCAGCCCTGGTCCAGGGGGCCGAACTGGAAATGCGGCGCCCCGTTAAGGCCGATACGGCGGAAGCCCGCCTGGTCCCGCACCTCCGAAACCGTGCGCAGGGCGGCATAGCCCTTTACCTTGTCCAGCACCTTTCCGTTGCGCTCCAGGCCGATCTCCACCGCATACAGGTAAGGTGAATCGGGCGACCAAAGCTGCGGCCGGGCCACTTCCAGGCGCACCACCTGTCCGGGGGTGGCATCGGCTTGGGCCACTACTGCACCTTCGGGATCCCCCACACCATAGCCCACGGCGCCTTCCCGGACGGTTATTACCGCACGGTCTCCCGGCTGTGCGCCATCGGCAAAAACGGTAAAGTTCCAGCCGGAGAGGTCCGGTGTGGCGGCAAAGCGTTCCACCGAGGCGGTGGCCACCGGCTCCAGCCATACGCTTTGCCAGATGCCCGTTACCGGCGTGTACCAGATGCCGGAAGGCCTGGAAACCTGCTTCCCACGCGGCTGCAGGTCGTTATCCGTACCGTCCAGTACCCGCACCACCAAGGTCTGGGGGCCCTTGTGCTGCAGGTAAGGGGTTACATCGAAGGAGAAGGCGGTGTAGCCGCCGGTGTGGGCACCCACGTACCGCCCGTTGAGCCAGACATCGGCCTGCCAGTCCACGGCGCCAAAATGCAGGAGCACTTTATCTTTCCAGCCGCGGGGCAGCTTGAAGGTGGTGCGATACCACAGTTCCTCATCGGCCGATACGCGGCGCCCCACACCGGAAAGGGCCGATTCTATGCAGAACGGCACCAGAATCTCTCCGTCCGGCTTTTCCGGGAAGTCCACGCCTTTTACCAGGGCTTCCGGATCCGTAACTTCCAGATTCCCCTTCGGAAGCACGGCATAATCCCACAGGCCGTTGAGCGACAGCCACTTCTCCCGCACCATCATCGGCCGGGGATATTCCGGCAGCACGTTATCGGGAGTAACATTTTCGGCCCATTCGGTAAGAATATGGTCCTGCAAGGGCGCCCAAGTGTAAGTTTCCTGCTTCTGGGCGCAGGAAAGCAGCGCCAAAATAAAGGAAAAGACAATAATACGTTTCATGTCCTAAAGGTAGGTATTATTTTGCGAAAAACCAAAGCATTAATAATCAATCCATTAACGAAATCTCCCTGTGACCGAAATCACAGGGAGAAAACAATAACTTATTGATTATCAATGACTACATCATTCCGCCGGCAGGCATGGCGGGGGCAGCCGGAGCGGGCTCCGGGATGTCCACGATGCCACATTCGGTGGTGAGGAACATGCCTGCCACGGAGGAAGCGTTCTCCAAGGCCACACGGGCTACCTTGGTGGGGTCAATGACGCCGGCCTCGTACATATTAACATACTCGCCCGTGCGCGCGTTATAGCCGAAGTCGGCCTTGCCTTCGCGGATCTTGTTGATAATCACGGAAGCTTCCACGCCGGCGTTGGCGGCAATCTGACGCAACGGCTCCTCGATGGCACGCTCGATGATGCGGATACCGGTGTTCTCGTCTTCGTTCTCGCCCTTGAGGCCCTTCAGGGCTTCGGCGGCACGGATGTAGGCCACACCGCCACCCGGCAGGTAACCTTCTTCCACGGCAGCGCGGGTAGCGTTAAGGGCATCGTCCACGCGGTCTTTCTTTTCCTTCATTTCCACCTCGGTGGTAGCACCCACGTAGATCACAGCCACACCGCCGGCCAGCTTGCCCAGGCGCTCCTGGAGCTTTTCACGGTCGTAGTCGCTCTTGGTGGTTTCAATCTGGGCGCGGATCTGGTCGGCCCGGTCCTTGATGGCAGCCTGGTCGCCGGCACCGCCCACGATGGTGGTGTTTTCCTTGGTGATGGTAACCTTTTCGGCCTTACCCAGCATCTGCACATTGGCGTTCTGGAGGGTGAAGCCGCGCTCCTCGGAAATAACTACGGCACCGGTGAGGGTGGCAATGTCCTGCAGCATTTCCTTGCGGCGGTCGCCGAAGCCGGGGGCCTTTACGGCAGCCACCTTCAGGGTGCCGCGCAGACGGTTCACCACCAGGGTGGTAAGGGCTTGACCCTCAACATCTTCGGCAATAATGAGCAGCGAACGGCCTTCGCGGGCCACGGGCTCCAGCACCGGCATCAGGTCTTCCATGTTGGCAATTTTCTTATCCGTAAGGAGGATGTAGGCGTCGTCCAGCACAGCTTCCATCTTGTCGCCGTTGGTCATGAAGTACGGGCTGATGTAGCCGCGGTCGAACTGCATGCCTTCCACCACTTTCACCTCCGTTTCGGTGCCCTTGGCTTCCTCTACGGTAATAACGCCGTCCTTCTTAACCTTGGCCATGGCGTCGGCGATGAGCTTGCCGATGTGAGCGTCGTTGTTGGCCGATACGGTACCCACCTGCTCAATCTTGGAATAGTCCTCTCCAACGGCTTGGCTCTGGGATTTGAGGTTATCCACAACAGCCTTCACAGCCTTGTCGATACCGCGCTTGAGGTCCATGGGATTGGCTCCGGCGGTAACGTTCTTGAGACCCACGTTGATGATGGCCTGGGCCAGCACGGTGGCAGTAGTGGTACCGTCACCGGCCTGCTCGTTGGTCTTGGAGGCCACCTCCTTCACCATTTGGGCACCCATGTTCTGGAACTGGTCTTCCAGCTCCACTTCCTTGGCCACGGTAACACCGTCCTTGGTAATTTGCGGTGCACCGAACTTCTTGGCGATAACCACGTTACGGCCTTTAGGGCCCAAGGTTACCTTAACGGCGTTAGCCAATGCGTCGGCGCCTTCCTTCATGGCGGCGCGGACGTCTGTATTGAATTTGATTTCTTTTGCCATAATTCATACGTCATGCCCGGCTGTGACCGGGCATCTCCTTCCTTACAGGATTGCTAAAATATCGGACTGCTTTACAATGAGGTACTTCTTGTTTTCCACGGTTACCTCCGTGCCGGAATACTTGCCGTAGAGAACGGTTTCTCCCACTTTTACTTCCATGGGTTCGTCCTTGGAGCCGGGGCCCACAGCAACTATTACTCCCTGCTGGGGTTTCTCCTGGGCGTTATCCGGGATATAAAGGCCCCCGGCGGTCATGGTCTCGGCCTCTTTGGGCTCGATTACCACTCTGGTTCCTAAAGGTTTAAGCATAATATCAATAGTTTTACATTGTTTCCTTTGAGATTCCGGGGCAAGCCCGGAATGAGGGGCCGAGCCAGGAATGACGGCTAGGGAATATCAAGTGCTGTGCCAGCCCCAAGAGACTGACAATTTGGCAGAGTGTAAACAGACTAAAAGAGAAAGTTTGGAATAAGAACAAATATTATTTATATTTGTGTTTTTGGTAAAACGATTAAATGGAAGTGATCAAAGACCAATATTTCCAGGGTGAACGCCCCCTGTATGCCCGCCGGAACGGACTCCGTCTGGAGAACGTTAAAATCGGCCCCGGAGAGTCGTCCATCAAGGAAGGCGCCAACATAGAGGCCGTTCGCTGCGAATTTGACGGAAAGTACCCCTTCTGGGAGTGCAAGGGCTTCACCGTGCGGGACTGCGTGTTCCGGGAAGGCGCCCGGGCCGCCCTGTGGTACAGCAGCGGCTGCAAAATGTACAACACCCTGGTGGAAGCTCCCAAAATGTTCCGCCGGATAAGCGACGTGTATCTGGAAAACGTGCAGCTGCCCAACGCGCTGGAAACCTTCTGGGACTGCAGCGGCATAACGCTCCGGAACGTAGAAGCCCAAAAGGCCGATTACATCTTCATGCACACAGAGAACATAGACATAGACGGCTTCCGCCTGCAGGGCAACTACTCCTTCCAGTATGCCCGCAACGTAGTAATCCGGAATGCCGATCTGGACACCAAGGACGCCTTCTGGGAAAGCGAAAACGTAACGGTTTACGATTCCCGCATCCAGGGGGAATTCCTGGCCTGGTATGCCAAAAACCTGCGTCTGGTAAACTGCCACATTGGCGGCACCCAGCCGCTCTGCTACTGCGAAAACCTGGTTCTGGAGAACTGCACCTTTGAACCGGATGCTAATTTGGCCTTCGAGTACAGCAGCGTGCAGGCCACCCTCCGGGGCGGCATTCACTCCGTCAAGAACCCCCGCAGCGGCAGTATCCGCGCCGGCAGCATCGGCGAAATAATCCTGGACGCCAACATCAAGGCGCCCGGCAACTGCGAAATTACTACAGAGATATGAGCAAGTATAATTTTGACGAAATCATCGACCGCAACAACACGCAAAGCGTGAAGTGGGACACCTATCCGGGCATGCTGCCCATGTGGGTGGCCGATATGGACTTCCGCGTAGCTCCGGAAATCCAGGAAGCCCTGCAGAAGCGCCTGGACCACGGTATTTTCGGCTATGAGCTTGTCCCCGACGCCTATTACGACGCCGTTCACCGCTGGTTCTCCCGCCGGCACGGCTGGAAAGATATCAGCAAAAAGAATATAATCCCCACCACCGGCGTAATTGCCGCCTATTCGGCCGCCATCAAGGCCATGACCCATCCCGGCGACCGCGTGCTGGTGCAAACACCCTGCTACAACGCCTTCTTCCCGGCCATTCCCAACAACAAATGCCGCCTGCTGGAGAATCCGCTGCATTACGAGAACGGGCAATACACCATAGACTGGGAAGACTTCGAGCGCAAGGTCCGCAAGGCCCGCGTTTTCCTGCTGAGCAACCCCCACAACCCCGTGGGACGCGTCTGGACCAGAAAGGAAATTACCCGGATGGGAGAAATCTGCCTCAAAAACGACGTGTTTGTAGTGGCCGATGAAATCCACTGCGAGCTCACCTTCCCCGGCCACGACTACACCCCCTGGGCCACCCTGCCGGAAGACATAGTTGCCAATTCGGTTTCCTGCATTTCGCCCACCAAGGCCTTCAACATTGCAGGCATCCAGATTGCCAACCTGTATGCCAGGAATCCTAACATCCTGGAACTGATGAACCGCGCCATCAACGAGAACGAGTGCTGCGACGTAAACGTTTTCGGCGTCACCGCCCTCATAGCCGCCTACAACCACGGCGGAGCCTGGATGCACGACTTGCGGGAATACCTCCTGCACAACGCCCGGGCCGCCTTCAGCTATATCGAAGACCTGGACCTGCCCATAACCACCATCCCCCTGGAAGGCACCTACCTCATGTGGCTGGACTGCCGCAGGCTCCTGCACAAGGGCGAACCCTTTGAGGGCTTCAGCCAGCGCTTTGCCGAACACTTAAGGAAGTACAAACTGGTCCTGAGCCCCGGCAGCATTTACGGCGCCGCCGGAGAAGGCTTCATGCGGCTGAACATCGGCTGCCCGCGCACCACCCTGCTGGAGGGCATCACCCGTTTCAAGGAAGCTGTAGAAAACTATTAAAACCTAAATAAAAGTGTATATGAAACAACACATTCTGCGCCTGACCGTACTGGCGGCGGCCGTTCTTGCCGCCTTCTCCTGCGGCAACAAAAAGAGCACGGCGGAAAGCCCGGACACGGCTTTCGCCGAGTACATCAAGGCCTACACCGGCGGTATCATCGCCGATGACGCCGTTATCCGGGTAGATTTCACCGGAGACATCCGGGAAGAAGCCCGCAAGACCAGCGGCCTGTTCTCCATCAGCCCCTCCCTTCCGGGCACCGTAAGGTGGAATTCTCCCTCTTCGGTAAGCTTTATTCCGGAGGAAGGCGCCCTCAAGATTGGGCAGACCTACGCCGTTAACATCGGCCTGGACAAGTTGATGGAAATCCCGGAAGAGTCCCTGAAGGAGTTCAAATTCGGCTTCACCGTGAAAGGACGCGGCGCTTCTCCCAAGAGCCTGGAAGTGGCCGAGCCCGACAACGGCCGTGCCTTCCGCGTGGTGACGGTGCGGGAAATGCATGGCGATACCCCCAGCATAGACGTAGTATTCTCCAAGGCCCCCGCCAACGCCACCCTCAAGGGTATGGTGGAACTTAGCGGTGCCGGCCGCAGCTACGTACAGGTGCAGGATTCCCTGCTGCAAGTGTTCTTTGAGAACCGCCGCGGCGACTTAACCCTCACCCTGGACAAATCCCTCAAGAGCGCCGAAGGAGAAACCCTGGGCGACGATTTTGTGCGCACTTTTACCCGCACCGAGGAAGTGCCGGCCGTGAGCATTCCCCTGCAGGGCAACATCCTCCCCGACAAGACCAAGCTCATCCTCCCCTTCAGCGCCGTGAACCTAAGCGCAGTGGAAGTGCGGGTGGTGAAGATTTATGAAAAGAACGTCCTCATGTTCCTGCAGGACAACGACCTGGGCGAGGAAGGCAGCCTGCGCCGCAGCGGCCGTCTGGTATGGCGCGGCGACGTTCCCCTGGACGCCTCCAAGGACCTGCACATGTGGCACGAGCACAGCATCGACCTCAGCAACATGATCAAGAAGGAACCGGGCGCCATTTACCGCATCCGCCTGAGCTTCCGCCAGGACCAGAGCCTGTACGGCGGAAAGGATCCCATGCGCACCCTGAGCGGCCCTGCCGGAGAGCCCTCCAAGGCCGATAACGATGTTTGGGACACCCAGAGCAGCTATTACTGGGAGAACGACTACGACTGGGAAAGCTACAACTGGGACGAAGCCAACGATCCCGACAAGCCTTCCTTCTACATGGATTCGGACCGCTTCCCTTCCGTACAGCTGCTGGCTTCCGATATCGGCCTGATGGCCGAATATGCCGACGGTGAAAAGCTCTGGCTGGCCGCCACGGACCTCCTTACCGCCAAGCCGCTTTCCGGTGTTAACCTGGAAGTATATGACTATCAGCTTCAGGAGATTGCCAAGGTGAAGACCGACGGCAAGGGCCTGGCCGAAGCCACCCTGCCGCACAAGCCGTTTGCCGTAGTGGCCAAGCATGGCGGTTCGGTGGGTTACCTGAAGATTGCCAGCGGCACCGAGCGTTCCCTGAGCCGCTTCGATGTGGGCGGCGAGGTGCTCCAGCAGGGCATTAAGTCCTTCATCTACGGCGAACGCGGCGTATGGCGCCCGGGCGACACCCTCCACGTAACCATGCTGCTTTCCGACAAGGGCCACAACCTGCCGGAAGGCCACCCGGCCACTCTGGAACTCTACACCCCGGAAGGCCAGTTCCACACCCGGATGGTGCGCAGCGGCAAGGACGGCTTCTACAGCTACGACATCCCCACCAAGGCCGATGATCCCACCGGCTACTGGAATGCCTATTTCAAGGTGGGCGGCAACACCTTCTACAAGACTTTGCACGTAGAGACGGTAAAGCCTAACCGCCTGAAAATCAACACCCGCTACAACAGCATCCTGAGCGCCGGCGAGCGTATTACCGTGAACACCGCAGCCGACTGGCTGGCCGGCGGCGTTGCGGCCGACTGCCCCGTGCGGGCCGAAATGACCCTTCGCAAAGTATCCGGCGCCCCGTTTGCCGGCTTCGAGAAATATACGTTCAACGACCCTTCGTCCAACTTCTCCAGCGCCCAGTTCTACCTGTACAACACCAAGCTTTCCAGCAGCGGTGAAGCCCACGTGCAGGTGGACCTGCCCGCCGCTGAAGGGGCTCCGGGCATGCTGAGCGCCTTTATTGTGACTTCCGTAATGGAACCCGGCGGTGACGAAAGCTTCACCACCGAAACCCTGCCCTACTCCCCCTACAGCTCTTACGTGGGCATCAAGCTTCCGGAGAGCGACAACTACTACCTGGAGACCGACAAGGACCAGACCGTAAACCTGGCCGTAGTGGATGCCTCCGGCAAGCGCGTACGCGGCCACAAGATTGAATACGCCGTTTACAAGGTGGGCTGGAGCTGGTGGTGGGACAACCCCGGCGGAGACCTGGATGCCTATGTGAACGGCAGTTCCGTGCAGAAGCTCACCGGCGGCATGGTTACCAGCAGCGGCGACAAGGACGCTTCCTTCGTGATCCGCGAAGAGTATCCCAACTGGGGCCGTTACCTGGTACTGGCCCGCGATCTGTCCAGCGGCCATGTTTCCGGTGAATTCTTCACCTTCGACTGGCCCGACTTCCGCGGCCGTGCCGGCCGTCAGGACCCGCAGTCCCTTACCATGCTCACCTTCTCTACCGACAAGCCTTCCTACAAGGCCGGAGAGAAAGCCACGGTTTATATCCCTGCAGCCCCGGGCGGACAGGCCCTGGTTTCCCTGGAGAACGCCAGCGGCGTTATCCGCCGCGAATGGGTTTCCACCGGCGACAAGGATACCCCTTACAAGTTTGACGTGCAGCCGGAAATGGCTCCCAACTTCTACGTACACGTAACCCTGCTGCAGCCTTATGGCTCCACGGTGAACGACCTGCCGCTGCGCCTGTACGGCGTGCAGAAGGTGAAAGTGGAAAATCCGGATTCACACCTGGAGCCTGTAATCAAGCTCCCGGAGGTGCTGCACCCGGAAGAATCCTTCACCGTAAAGGTGAGCGAAAAGAGCGGCAAGCCCATGACCTACACCCTGGCCATCGTGGACGAGGGCCTGCTGGACCTCACCGCTTTTAAGACGCCCAATCCCTGGAATGTAATGTACAAGGACGAAGCCCTGGGCGTGAAGACCTGGGACCTCTACGACAAGGTGATCGGCGCTTTCAGCGGCAAATTCTCGCCGCTGGCTGCCATCGGCGGTGACGAGGAAAACCTGGTGGCCGCCCGCAAGGACAACCGCTTTAACCCGGTGGTGCTGTTCCAGGCTCCCCGCACCCTGGCCAAGGGTACCGACGAAATCAAGCTCAAGCTGCCGCAGTACGTGGGTAGTGTACGCGTGATGGTAGTGGCCGGCCACGAAGGCGCTTACGGTTCCGCCGATGCCACCGTGCCCGTGCAGAGCCCGCTGATGGTGGTAACCACCCTGCCTCGCATTCTGGGTAACGGCGAAGAGGTAACCGTACCGGTGAACGTATTTGCCATGGAAGACGCCGTAAAGAGCGCCAACGTGAAGATAACCGTGGACGGTCCCGTGCAAATTGTGGGCAACGCCACCCAGACAGCCAACTTCCCGGAGAAGGGTGACCAGCTGGTCCGCTTCGGCCTCAAGGCCACCGGCGAGGGCGTGGCCCACGTTACCATTGACGCTTCCGGCGCCGGTCACAAGGCTACGGAAACCATAGCCCTCACCATCCAGAACCCGAATCCGGAGATTGCTACCGTGCAGAACTTCCAGCTGGCCGCCGGCGCCTCCCAGACGCTGGATGCCGGCGAAGGTTCCACCCTGCAGCTGGCCGGCTTCCCTGCCCTGGACGCCCGTAGCCTGTACATTTCCATGCGGGATTATGCCTACGACTGCTCCGAGCAGCTCTCTTCCAAGGGTCTGGCCATGCTGCACCTGATGCCCATGCTGGACGAAAAGGATGCCGCCGAAGCCAAGACGCTCATCCCCGGCATCATCGAAAAGTTGTATGCCCGTCAGACGGCCGACGGCGGCTTCGCCTACTGGAGCGGTTCTACCCAGGCCGATACCTGGGTAACCTCCATGGCCGGTGAATTCCTCTCGGAGGCCTCCAAGGCAGGTTTCGAGGTGAACAAGGGCGTGCTCAAGAACTGGGAAGGCTTCCAGAAGAAGATGTCCCAGGCCTACCGCATTGCCGGCAACAACGCTTTCTCCCACCTGGACGAAAGCTATCGGCTTTACACCCTGGCCGCCACGGGCAACGCCAACCAGAGCGCCATGAACCGCCTGAGGGAAGCCGAAGGTATCGGCGACCGGGCCAAGTGGATGCTGGCCAGCGCCTTCGCCCTCAGCGGCAAGGCCAAGATTGCCGAAGGCCTCATTGACGAGGTTAGCGCCGAATTCCCCGAATATCTGCCCTACAACCTCACCTACGGCACTTCCTTCCGCGACCGGATGGTGGCGCTGGAGGCCCTGGCCCTTACCGGCCGCATCACCGCCGCCCTGCCCATTGCCCAGGGCGCCGTGGAAACCATGAACTGGCTGTCTACGCAGGAGAGTGCCTTTGCCGCCATCGCCTTCCACCGCCTGTACGAGAAGGTGGGCACATCGGCCATCCAGGCTTCGGTGAACGGCAGCAACGTAGCCTCCACCGGTTCCGTGGCTATTGTTCCCGCCAGCGGCAGCATTTCGGTGAAGAACAATGCCGACGGTCCGCTGTACGGCACCCTGGTAACGGTTTCCCGTCCGAAGGCCGGTGTGGTAGTACCCGCCCGCTCCAACGGCCTGCGCCTGGAAGTCACCTACACGGACGAGGGCGGCAGAACCGTGAATCCGGCCCGTCTGATGCAGGGCATGCGCTTCACAGCCACCCTCAAGGTGTACAACACCGCACAAGGTGCCGACCTGGAGAACCTGGCGCTCAGCTGCCGCATCCCTTCGGGCTGGGAGATCCAGAACGAGCGGCTCACCGGCGGCGAGGACAGCGGTTTCTACGACCACAAGGACATTCGCGACGACCGCGTGAACTGGTTCTTCGGCCTGCCCGCCGGCAAGTCCAAGACCTTCACCGTGCAGCTGCGGGCCGCCTATGAAGGCAGCTTCGCCCTGCCCGCCATCGTTTGCGAAGCCATGTACCAGCCTTCCATCAACGCCTCCACCGCCTCCGGCACTGCCGTGGTGAATCGTTAATTTAGAAGGACCTATATACATTCCCAAACCGTCGCTGCGCTACCCTCCCCAGAGGGGACCCCTCCTCTTACACGGCCGAGGATGGCCATGGGTTTGGGAATGTATATAGGTCCTTTAAACAAGTAATCTTCAGCGGAATCTGCCAATTGGTCGGAGCGAAGCGACACAGGGGGTCTGGGAGATTAGGCCCCCAGCCGTTAGGCGAATATGGCTGGCGCAGGGCAACCTGCGTCAGCATAGCTGGAGTCCTCCTGCTATGCTACCTTTTCTGTTTGCCACGGGACCTGTTCAAGGACGTGCCTTGCTCTACGGTGGTGTATTCGGCCGAGGGGGAGCTGCTGGGGGCGCGGATTGCCGAGGACGGGCAGTGGCGCTTTCCGCCTTGCGATACCGTGCCGGCGCGGTATGCCAAAGCCGTTGTGCGCTTTGAAGACCGGCATTTCTACTGGCACCCGGGGGTGAATCCCGTTTCGCTGGTGCGGGCTTTTGTGGACAACCTTCGCTCCGGACACGTCGTTAGCGGTGGCAGCACCCTCACCATGCAGGTGATCCGCATTTCGCGGCAGCGGGAGCGCACCGTTTGGCAGAAGATGATAGAGGCCGTGCAGGCCATGCGGCTGGAACTGCGCTGCAGCAAGCGGGAAATCCTGGCCCTGTATGCCTCCTACGCGCCTTTCGGCGGAAACGTGGTGGGGCTGGAAGCCGCCGCATGGCGTTACTTCGGCCGGCCTTCCGGGGAGCTTTCCTGGGGCGAGGCGGCCACCCTGGCCGTGCTGCCCAACGCACCCGCCTCCATGCACCCGGGCCGCAACCGCGACGCCCTTCTGGAAAAGCGGAACCGCCTGCTGGAGAACCTGTATCGGCACGGGGAAATGGACCAGGACTCCTACGAGGCCGCCCTCACGGAACCCCTGCCCGACGCTCCCCTGCCGCTGCCTTCCTACGCCTCGCACTTTGTGGAATCCTGCCCCCGGGGCGTCCAAACCCGCAGCACCATTCAATACGCCCTCCAGCGGGCTGTAGAAGCGGCTGTGAAGCGCAAGTCCGACGAGATGGCGCGGGATGGCGTGGCCGATATGGCCGCGGTGGTCATTGACAACAATACCGGCAATGTAGTGGCCTACGTGGGCAATGCCTCGCCGGACCGGGACCGGCCCGGACGGCAGGTGGATATTGCATCGGCCCCCCGTTCTACCGGCAGTATCCTGAAGCCTTTCCTGTACGCCGCGGCGCTGCAGGACGGCACCATACTCCCGGAAACGCTGCTGCCGGATATTCCGGTGAACCTGGGCGGCTTTGCACCGCAGAATTTTGACCGGCAGTTCTACGGCGCGGTGCATGCTTCGGAGGCGCTGGCGCGTTCGCTCAACGTGCCGGCGGTGTTCCTGCTGCGCTCGTACGGCGTGCCCCGTTTCCACGAACTGCTGCAACGCAGCGGGCTTTCCACCCTGGGCAAAGACCCTTCCCACTACGGCCTGTCGCTCATCCTGGGCGGCGGCGAGGGCCGGCTGGACGAAATTACCCGCGCCTATTCCGGTCTGGTTCGCTCCTATCTGGGCCATTCGGGGGCATGGGACAAAGTGGCGTTGTGGTACACGTTTGAGGCGCTGAAAGAGGTGAACCGGCCCGATGAGCTGGACTGGCGGCTGATTTCGTCGGTGCGGCGGGCGGCCTGGAAGACCGGCACCAGCTACGGCTTCCGCGACGCCTGGGCTGTGGGCATGACACCCGCTTACACCATCGGCGTGTGGGCGGGCAATGCGCAGGGCCAGGGCGTTCCGGGCCTCACCGGTGCCCGTGCAGCCGGCCCCGTAATGTTCGACATCCTGAACCTGTTGCCGGCCGATAACAGCTGGTTTCCTTCTCCGGAAGAGCTTCCTGATAGCATGGGGATGCCTGGTACAGGCGTTTGGGCTTCCGTGTGTAAAGAGTCGGGCATGCTGGCATCGGCGGACTGCCCGGATCAGCAGGAGATGCTGATTCCGGCGGCCGGGGTGGAGAGCGAGTCCTGCCCCTACCATGCCGACGGCATCTTTACCCTTACGCCTGCCATGGAGTGGTACTACAAGCCGCATCATCCGGAATACACGGGCGCTACCGCAGCCCGTTCCACCGCTCTGCTGGAATTCATCTATCCTTCCGGCGGTACTACGCTGTATCTTCCCCGGCAGCTGGACGGCAAGGTGGAGGGCGCCGTTTTCCGCCTGGCCCACCGCCGGTCCGATGCCACCGTGTTCTGGCACCTGGACCAGACCTATGTGGGCGAAACCCGGTTTATCCACGAGATGCGCCTGGCACCTGCTCCCGGAAAGCACGTGGTTACCTGCGTGGATAATGAAGGAAATGCCGTATCGGTAGGTTTTACGGTGGCCGAATAGCCCGTACACGCGCGTACTACTATTTTATTTACAAAAATATTCGTAACTTTGCTTCTGTATTATGAAGCTTCGTTTATCCATCATCAAGGGCCTCTTGCTGATAGGCCTGTTGTTCTTAGGCATCTCCAGTGCCTCTGCCCAGCAGAAGAACAAACGTTCTTCCGGCAACAACTGGTATGGCCTTTCCATTAGAAACAACCTGGCATACGATGCCACCGGAACGCCCAACCTGGGTTTGGAAGTAGCTCTCAGCAAGCGCTTTACTTTAGGCGTGGATGGCAGTTTCAAGCCTTGGCCCCGCTTCCTGTTCTGGGACATGGACACCAAAACAAACCCCATGCAGTGGCGCCACTTCATGGTAGATGCCGAGCTTCGTTTTTACCCCAAGCAGGCTTTCAGCAAATGGTTTGTGGGCGTGGGCGCCGTGTATATGCACTATAACGTGGGCGCCATCCCGCTTCCCCGGCGGCTTTTCCCCTCTTTCCGCGACGAACGCTATCAGGGCGATTTTGTAGGCGGAACGCTGTTCGGCGGCTATTCCTGGTGGTTGGGCAAGCACTGGCGCATAGAAGTGGAAGCCGGCGCCGCCCTGGGCTATGCCATGTACGACCGCTTCGACTGTCCGCACTGCGGCACCATGCTGGGGCACGAAAACCGCTTTGCCGTACTCCCCAAAATCGGTCTCAACATTGCTTACAACCCTGTTGCCAGAAAAGACCAGTCGGCCAAATCCCAAAAGAAGGCTCAGCCCCAAAAGAAAGCACAATCCCAAAAAGTCAAAGGTAAATAATGCTGCACAACGGGAAACATATCGGCTTTTGGCTCATGGCCTTGGGAGCGATTCTCTCCGGATGCAGCCTCATAGACGAGGACCAGAGCGACTGCGGAAAAGACCTGGGGGTTAATTATGAGCTCCAGCTGGTAACCAACGTGTCTACAGAGCTGCAGGCCAAGCTGGGCATGAGCACGGAAGTGTCCCTGTCGGCCTCCATGCGCACGCATCTGGGATCGGTGTTTACCGACCATGCCGACGATGTAGACCTCTCTTTCTACGATGTAGTAGGAGATTCCCTGCGCCTGCACCATGAGCAGCACCAGATGGATGCCTCCAGAAGCAGCTACACCCTGATGATACCGGTTCGCAAGTACATGCACCTGGCTATAGCCAACGTGATGGAAAACGGCCCCGTACGGCTGGTGTCAGATGAAAGCTGCCACTCGGCCACCCTTTTGCAGGAAGAGGCCGATACCGTGGACAGCCACCGCACGGGCCTGTTTACCGCCCGCCTTCCCATGGATATCATCGAGGGCGTGGACCAGCAGTTTGACGTGCACCTTTTCATGGCCAACTGCGCTACGGGCCTGGTGCTGGACACCACCGCCATTCACGTAAAGGACATCCGCGTGCTGGCTACCGGCTTTGCCGACAGCTTCTCCATCGCCGACAGTGTGTATCACCACAGACCGGGCGTAATGGTGCGGGCCGACAAAGTAGAACCGGACGAGGAAACCAACGAACGGGAGGTGTGCTTTACCGTCGTGAGTTTCCCCACGCGGGATGTGGTTGAAAAGCCGAAGGAAGAGGAACCGGAAACCAGGGTGGTCATTGAAACCGACGACTTTGTGGAACCGGAAATTGACACCGAGCCCGTCTGGCAGTTCCACGTTTTTGTCACCCTGTACGACGGCAGCATTACGCGCACAGTCCTCAATGTGTTCAAATCGGTAAAAGCCGGACAGTTGATGATTCTCAAAGGCCGCCTGCGGTCCGACGGAAGCACCCATATGGACGATCCCAACGTAGGTGTGAGCGTTTCCCTGGATTGGAAGGAAGGCGGTTCCTATGTGGTACCCCTTTAGTATTCCCTTTAATATCAAGTGAGATTCCACTTTATCATAGGGCTTTCGGCAGCCCTGCTGCTTGCGTCCTGCACCCGGAACGGGGTGGAGGAGGTTACCCGTGTACAAGTGCCTCTCTCTTTCCTGGTGCGGGAAATGGCTCCCGTCCAAACCAAGACCACGGATGCCATGGCCCAGAGCGGCAGCGCCGAAAACCAGTTCCGGGGCATTTCGGAAATCACTTTCCTGCCCTTCGCCCGGCAAGGCGCCGTGCAGGCCACGGATGAGCGGCTGGGGTTCTGCGACCCGCTGGAGGCCCTGTCGGCCGACCTTGTCAGCCACTTCGTACTGTACGAGAAAAAAACGCTTCCCCGCGACGCCGCGTCTTTCCTCTTTTATGGGAAAGCCAGTCCCGGCGAAGTTACGGACATCTGGAAAACCGGGACCCTGGTGGTGAACGGCCTGAACGGGAAAACCCCCGCCGGCATCAGCTTTGCCCCCCAGCAGATTGCGCCCGATGCGGCCGATGCCACTAAAAAGACCAAGCTGGTGAATTACCTCAACACCCTGGCCAATTCGTCGGTGAACCAGGTGGCCGGTCTGGCTACGTTTGCCAACACCTATCCCCAGGAATATGCCTATCTTACCAATAACGGACAGCTGATGGCGGGCACTTCCACGGGCATAAAGAGCATGCTGGACGCAATATATACCGCCATCAACAAAAAAGCCGCCAGCGACCTCAAGACCAAGATCCTGAACAATCTGGTGAATACCAGCTACGGCGTTAGCCGCGATGCGCAGAGGGGCATTATCCTGCCGGAAACCATGTCTTCCTACCCCGGAGCCAACCTGCCCAACGGTGCCGCCGCCCTGCGTTGGGACGGCAGCAAGTTCGTGCTGGGCGATGACGCCAGCCTGTACATGCCGGCCCATACCCGCTATTGCTATCCCATTCCGCTCTGGTACTACGCCAACACTACCATCCGAACCACGGAAAACAAGGCCAAAACCTATGCGGCCCTCACCCCTTATTACACCGGCTCCACAACCTGGGATACCGTCCTGGCCCAATACGAGAAGAATCCCGGCAAGGTTCGGCCAGAAACCATCGGCGTGGCGCTGGAGAATCCGGTGCAGTATGGCGTGGCCCAGCTGGCCCTTACCCTGGAAGCCATATCCACCGACAATCTGCAGGATGAAGACGGTACTAAGTTGAGCGTTAAGAACACCAACTTCCCGGTAACGGCGCTTATCGTGGGCGGACAACGCATCCAGGACTTTAATTTTACCCCCATGGAAGGCAGTGAAGACTATCTGGTGTACGACAACCAGTTTACCGGAACGGCCTACCTGAGCAAAACCCAGCCGGAAGTTACCCTGCGCTGCCTGGTGCTGGAAACGACGCCTTCCACGCCGGTGTACCTGGCCATGGAGGTGCAGAACAATTCCGGAAAAGCCTTTAAGGGTGCCACCGGATGGGTACTCCCCGGCGCCAAGTTCTACCTTACCGGCCGGCTGGACCTTTCCGACGCCGACAGCCCCGGCAACGGAAAAATCTTCGAACGCAGCTGCCTCACCACCGCCAGGGTGTTCGTGAGCAGCCTCAAGAAGGCCTATAACGTGATTCCGGACCTGCGGGACCCGCAGATGCAAGTGGGTTTCACCGTCCGCCTGGACTGGGACTTCAACACCCCCATAAACACACCCCTCAAATGAAAAAGGCCCTCCTGCATATCCTCTTGTTCACCGTGCTGACAGCCCTGCTGCCGGCGGGGTGCACGCAAAAACTGGTGATGGAGCAGCCCACATTCACCGTAAAGGTGTACTTCCCGGATACATCGGCCGATACCAAGGCCACCGGCGCATCGGCCAACGAGCAGAAGATAAACAACTTCCGCCTGTGGGTATTCCTGGCCGAAGACGCCGGCGGAAAGGCGGCCGGAACCTGTCTGGGCTACCTGAAACCCAGCGAATCCCAGATTAAGCGGGAAGGCATGCAGGAGTTCTCCTTCAAACTGGACGAAGCCGTGGCCAAAGCCAAGCCCAAGGTGAATGTGTATGCCCTGGTCAATCAGGCCGGAACCGGTATCGACGGAAACAAACTCAACGCCGCCACCACCCAGGCTTTCTTGGATGACGCCGTGCTCCAGGGCAACTACTTTGGGATTAACAACCCGGTTATTCCGGGAGGAGGCATTCCCTACACGGCCTGCGGAAAGAATGTACCGCTTTCCGGCAGCTATCCGGTGCTGGAAGCCGGCACCTATACCCTTGTCCGCGCCGTCTCCAAAATGCGGGTAGTCATGTGCCAGGCGGTGGACGATGCCGGACCGTTGGACGACATTTACATATCGTCCCTGAAACTTACGGAAGGGCAGATTCCGCAGCAGGAATACCTTTTCAACGAGACATCGGCGCCCAAGATTTCCGTTTTCTACGAGACATCGGCCCTCTCCATTCCCGTTCCCAACCCCATTGCCGGGAACCCGGAATGCGACACCTTCATTTACCAGAGCGGCATGGCCGATCAGGCCTACGAGGACCTGATTGCCGACGGCATAGCCCAGGGCGTCCTTTCCGACTGCGGCGTGTTTTACCTGCGGGAAAGCGACAAACGCCTGCAGGGACAGATTACCTATTCCATGGGAACGGGCGCCGAAAAAACCGTCACCTTCCAGATGGCCGACGGAGAAAACTTCTCCCGTAACCACGACTGGATAGTGTACCTGTACTTTATCGGCGATGCCATGCGCTTTTCCGTTTCCTGGACAGACTGGACGGACGGCGCCGAGTTTTACATAACCCCGGAGAACTGATGAAACGGCTGCCCGCATATCTGATTCTGGCCCTGACGCTGCTGCTGAGCGGCTGTCAGCAGGACCAGCCCGTGCTGGAAAGCGGGGAGCCCATCCTCTTTGGCAGCAGCCTGCAGGAAGGCGGCACCGTACTCACCAGAACCGACGGCCCCAGCGCCAGCAATTCCTTCCTGTACACGGGCAGCAAATTCAGCCTGTACGGCAGCTGGCGGGAAAGCGCGTCGGACCCTACCACCGACATCTTCACCCAGCAAACCGTGGAATGCGTGGACGGGACGGCCGACAACTGGAGCTACCGCCCGTTGCGCTACTGGCGCAACAAGGGCATCTACCACTTCTGCGCCGTTTTCCCCTACAACGCCACCTGCGAGTTCGGAACCGGCAGCGACCGCCTGGTAATCAAGTACTCCATGCATGCCGACCATTACGACCTGATGGCCGCCAAAACCAGCGTGGACCTTACCGGGGCCTCGCATCCGGCCAAAGTGACCCTCCCCTTCCAGCACGCCTGCGGAGCTGTACGCTTTCTCTTCCGCAACGGTGTGGAAGACGACAACACGGTGTACTATCTGAACAGTTTCGAGCTGCAGAACCTGCAGACTATGGGCGTTTTTATTTTTGACTCGGAAACCGTGCAGGCCACCAACTGGCATCCGGCCGACGCCCGCGGCGCCAGCGTTTTCGGCTGGGAGGCCGACGGCAACGCCTTTGTGGTGCCCGACACCTATCCCCAGTACGCCGCCATGGACAAGCCTTTCGAGGATTGGAACTACGTGATTCCCCAAACCCTGTCGGCCTTTGGCAGCGCCATCCCGTCGGTGCGTTTCTCGGTGCGGGTGAACAGCCCCACCGCCACGCCGGTTTATACCACTTTGTCGCTGCTGCAGGATACACCCACCACCTGGGAGCCGGGAAAGCTTTATACCTATTATATCCGTATCCAGCGCAGCGCCATCAGCATCACCATGGAGGTGGAGCCCTGGGACAGCTATAATATAGCCACGGAAGAGATTAACTTCGACTGATGAAAGCAGGGAAGCTCATAGGAATGATAGTGTTGACGGTACTTCTAGCCGGCTGCCGGGACCGCTATCCCCAGGAAAGCCTCAAAACCGAGCTTGTCCTGAACTTCTCTACCCCGGTGGACGCCGCCCTGGAAACCAAGACCGTAGAAGACGGCGACTCTTTCCACAACCTGCTGGTACTGCTGGTCCGCGACAATGTTATCCTGCACAAGAAAACCTGGTCCAGCGACGATTATGTGGCCGATGCCGTGGTGCGGGTGCCGCTTGTGGAGGTGGGCGCCTACGAGGTGTACGCCTATGCCAATTACGACGAAACCGCCTGGCAGCAGGTTACCATCGGCAGTACGGAACTGGTGGCGGAAACGGGCAGCAGCTTTAATCCAGACCGTCGGCTGCGGGGTATATCGGCCACCATGCCCAAACCGGAGGAACCGGCTGCAGGGCATCCCATGCTCCTCACAGGCCATGCCCAGGTAACCGTGGGTGTTGCCAACAACGTAGGAACGGTAAAACTGCTGCGGCCCGTGGCCCGGCTCAACGTTTACATCAATAACCTTACGCCCTATACCGTTCGGCTAGACCGTCTGGTGTTCAATAACTTCTTTGCCAACCAGGCCTTCCTGATCGGCAAGGAGGATGAAGAAGGCCTGCCGATAATCCCCGGCGAAGCCTCGCTGGAGGCCCTGCCCGCCTACGACGAAGCCAATCCGGCGGAGATTACCGTCACCGAAATCCGCGAGCGCGTGTATTCCACCCTCCTGTACGAGATGGCCCTGCCCGGCGGAGCCCCTTGCCGGCTCTATGCCAAAGTATCCCTGGAGAAAGGCGAGGCTCCCTATCCTGTCCGGGAGATGGGAAGCGCCACGGAGGGTATCGCCCTCAAGCGGATAGACAGCCAGACCGGTCAAGCATCCCTGCTCACGGCCATCAGGCGGAATCAGGAATTGAATGTGGAAATGAACATATACTATAAGACTGTGGACAGCACAGTGGAGTTCTGGATAGAAAACACCTACTGGACCCGGGAAGGCCACGTCTCTACCTATACTTACGACTGATGAAAAGAGTCCTGCATATAGTTCTTTGGGCGTTTACAGTCCTTCTGGCCGCCTGCATCCGGGAAGAACCGTTTTCCGGCGGCGGAGAGGGACGAATGATAGACGTAGAGCTCTCATTCGGCGCCCAAAGCCTTATGGATGTTTCGGTTACCACGCGGGCTACGCTTGGTACCGAATCGGAGAGCAAGGTGTACAACATGTATGTCTTTATCTTCGACAGCAACCGTAACAAGGTGTACGGCCGCTTCTTCAATGACGACAACCAGTTTGCCGATGCCTCTACCCTGCCCGACTGGTGGAGCGTAAAGAACAACACCACCATCTCCGGCATTATGGGTACCAGCGGGAAGCTCCATCTCCGCACGCAGGACTTGAGCGGCTGCCACATTGTGGCCATAGCCAACATAGACGCCGAGATGGTGAATATTTCTCCGGAAAAGCTCAGTGCCATCCAAACCCTGGACCAGCTGGTGAGCAGCACCAACGCCGCCCGGCTGAACCAGGCCATCGTTTCCCGCAGCGCCTACTTCCCCATGACGGGCATCCTCTCCGGCGTTACGCTCAGCAATGTGGACCGGACGCTGGTCCTGAGCCGCCTGGACGCCAAAATCCAGTTCACCGTGCAGGCCGCCGATGGCAGCGGCATCAAGTCGTTCCACCCCATCAAGTGGCAGGTATTCAACGTGCCCCGCAAGGGCTACATTCTGGAACGGGGAGCTTACGGCGGCGATGCCATGGATATCGCCGACGCTTCCGAATCGGCCGAGGACTTCTTTGACACGGCCGCCACCAATTTTGAGACACAGGATTCCAACAACGGCGCCGAGGTGCACGGTTTCTCCTTCTACATGATGGAGAACCGGAAAACGCCCATTGCCACCCCTTCGGGCGGATGGACCTTTCAGGACCGCGACCGCGAGGACCGCACGCAGGACCCCCGGGTGTTCCAATATGCCAACCCGTTTTCCACCTATGTGGTAATTACCGGTCAGATAGAGATGGACACCTTAGCCGAAAACGGCGAGGATGCCGTGATGAGCGCCGATGTGCGATACGTTGTGCATCTGGGCGATTTCAGTAACAGCAAATGGTCCGACTTCAATATCTTCCGCAACCACGTATATACTTATAAGATATATATAAAGAGCGTTAACAGCATCCGGACCGAAGTGGCGGTGAATTACGACAGCGAAGGCCATGTAACGGGTGTGGACACGGAGACCGAGCCCGGCGCCACGGGCAAGGTGGTGGTAGCCAAGGAAGAGGTTTTCAAGTGCGACGCCCACTACTGCTCGCACGTGGTTACTTTCCACGCCAAGAACATTGCCAAAAATGTAACCTGGTACGTAGAGACGCCCTTCAATCCCAAAGGAGCCAAGCCGTACGTACTGGAAGACGGCACGGAACTGAGCTCGGAGATTGACTGCAAATGGGTGGAATTCCGGGTGAATGTACCCCATTACGACAGTGAAGGGCATTTCACCTACTGGTCGGACGAGCGGCAGCTTTACAAGCCGCGCGGGCCCAAGTCGGACACCATGGACATATCCGAGCTGGTGAAGTTCCTGCGGGAACAGAAAGAGGCCTATGACAACGGAGAACCGAACCTCTTTGACAACGAGAAGGATGAGCTGGGCAACCCCAACCCCAAGATTTCCGTAACGGCGTTCGTGAACGAATTCTACTACGAGGTGAACCCCATCACCAAGGAGTATGAAAAGGACCTGTGGAAGCGCTTTGTGAACCAGAAGGTGCGGCAGATGCACGTCTTGTCCAAGGTGACGGCATCGGCCGACGGGGACAGCGAAGAGATTGCATCCTCCTTCACCATCCAGCAGCAATCCATCCAGACCATCTACAACCTGGATATGCCGGAGCTGGTATCGGCCTGGGGACTGGAGAACACCAACGACGACTATGAGTCCGGTGCCACCAAGTATTACGACGGCAAGGTGGCGCCCGCCGCCATTTCCACCGACCGGGGCAACGAAAGCCTCACCAATGGCCGGCTGAACTCGCTCAAGGAGTGGGAAATGGTAGATAAGAACGGCCAGAACAGCATTCTGGGGCAGGAGAACAACCCCCGCGTGCAATGGGCCACCTACCTGAACCTTACCGCCCCCAACACCACCGCCATCCTGCGGGACGACTCCGTGGACGGCAACCACCACTACAAATTCCTGCGCTGGAGCTGCCTGTCCCGCAACCGCGACAACAACGGCAACGGCATCATCGACCAGGACGAGGTGCGCTGGTACATGGCCGCCTCCAACCAGCTGATGGGCCTGTTCCTGGGCGGCTACGGCATTGAAAGTGCGTCCCGGCTGTATCAGCGGAGCATTGCCGAGCAGGAGAGCAGTGACCCGGAAGTATGGCGGCAGCACGTGATTGCCAGTTCCCGCTATCCCGGCCGGACCAATTCCAACAATAACGCCCGCGTTCTGTGGGCCGAGGAAGGTCTTACCGGCAGTGACATCAGCTATACCAGCACCGCCGACGGCGCCACTTCCCAGTTCTCGACACGCTGCGTGCGCAATCTGGGCTACGATGCCGTATCGGGCGGAGACTTCTCCTACGCCCCCATCACCAGCGAACCGGAGAACTACATCCATGTGAAGCGTATGAAAAACGGGGCGGAATGGCCCGAACCCAAGGCTTTTGACAAGGATGTTTACTACATCTTTGACTGCACGCGCATCAATGCGCCCTCGCTTCGCTACTATACCGACCGGGAACTGGTGGCGCACGACGAGAACAACGAGGCCTCCTCCCTGTACAAGATGTTTGAATCGGCTTCCAAGGCCGAGAGCGAAAAGCACAAGATTCCCACTTCTCTGAGCGGGCTCAATCCCCAGTACATCAACCAGATGAACGATTATCTGGACCTCTCCGACAACATCGGGCACAACCCCTTCTGCCCCGACGGCTACCGCCTTTGCAATGTGCGTGAAGTGGCTGTGCTATGGAGTTTCATTCCCACCAAAGACCGCACCAGCTACCTGAGCGGTATCTTCAACCACTCCCGCACCCACTGGTCGTTCGGCGTGGACGGTGAAAAGGACAAGGGGCTTCCAAACAAGTCCTGGGGTTGGACCATCAGTTCCGAAAAGATTATCATGGCCAACTTCAACAAGCAAACCACCAGCTACATCCGCTGCGTGAGGGATGTGAAGGTTAATTAGTGAGGCAACAATTTGTTGTGAACACTACTGATAACCCGCTAAGGGATTGATCGGGATTGATTATGTCGATGCGGATTTACTCAGTTTGAAGCACTGTTATAGAAACCCCACACACGCAAAACACTCACCACGGCGTCGCGCCCGTTGGGTGCAGTGAACGTTATCGAGCCCTCCTGTTGCCCCTGGGGGAAACTCCAGATATATTCGGAGCCATGTCCGGGATACAGATAGAACGAACTCTCTTCCGGCTTCACAATCTCGTACGAACGATGGTCCTGGGCCACTCCGTCGCTCATCTTATACTCTAACTGCACGTTTACTATTTCGCAATTTGTAGGTTGTTCTACACCGCTTATAACTCCGCCGTAGAAACGGACCGTCAGGGTATAACTCTCCTTTGCCTTAAACACAAGTCCTTCACTAGTCACTTCGGGCTGAGGATTAATCCCAATGAACATTTTGCATCTCTCCGGGTTGGAGCCCATGGAAACGCCTTGCTTATACGAGGCGTTCTGGAACCACGTTTTAAGCGTACTGGCATCGGCTCTGGAAGAAAGGATATTACCCTTGAAACGGTTGGCGGTAATAGGCTCTTCAACATATCCGGGAGCTCCCAGAGTCATCGACACGGGATCTGTTCCAACCTTACTTTGAAGATTGGCCCAATAGTAATTCTCATTACCGTAATAAGGTGAAGTCGAACGATTGAAGGTAGTGAGATTAATTTCGTCCGCACCTGTCACATTGACTTTATTGGACAGATAAACTTTGGGCTTGGGTTTACGCGAGTCCGTGGTAAAACTGAACAAAAGATTTTTGCCTCCGTCGCTGTTAACAAGGTCGTACACCACATTGGAACCGTATTGACCTGTCCAGTTACTGTGTAAAGCATGAGTACTCACGAATCCGGGGTTGGCGAAACGCCATGGAACAAGGGTCGCAGGCTCATAATAATCATCTTCAGAAAACAGGTATACCGAAATGTCACCGTCTGTATTGGCAGTCTGGAAGGTAAGGGTATTGTTTTCCTGCATTGGCGTGAAAACATAATAATCCTTTCCGGCAGCCAACTCATGCCCGGGCCAGGACAGTCCCTCCAACTGCACATATACCGGTCGATAAGTACCATTTTCAGACTCAACGGCAAGTTGAACCGGCACATCCTTGCCAATCTCACGGGGAATGCCGGCAGTAAAAGCGGCATCGAATGAGCTGTAGTCCGTAAAGGAGGCGCAGGCAGACTCCCCTGTGGAATTGAAGTACTTGTTGTACACCCAAATATCGGTTGCACTATGGGCACAATTCGTAAAGAAATAGCAAGGGAATACTTTCCAACGGCTCTCGTCATTAAAAACGAACGATGTCCGCGTATTGCGATAATCCTCCCATGTTACGGTTCGCTCAAACTGGAAGCGCGGCTTTTTGTCTGCTTCGGCCACCAAAGGATTAATGGACTTGCCGTATATCACCGGCAGTTTCACCTCGCTGTTGTCGGGCGTAAGGGACATTTCCTGCGGCTCGACGATGAAAACCAGCGGGAACATACTCTCAACCAGGCCGTCCGGAATGCTGATATTCAGCTGCTGAGGCTGCCCCGGTTTACGGAGCACACGAGGGTTCACGCAACTTGCCTGAAGCGGCTGAAGCGGCTGAAGGGTAAGGACAATATCCCTATATAAGGGCGACTCTTCGCTAGAGGAAGGATCACTCTTGCAGCATATACGAAGGGTCTGGGTCCGAGAAACAACCAGGTCAGGCTGGTTTATACGGAACCGGATAGTACGCCAACCGTAATCATCGCCGGATTCTTTTGGATCATCAATAACCACACGGTTGTCTTTGATGACCCCGCTGCCATCCGGGAATTCCGCATATACGTACATTTTGCCAACCTCGTTCTTCTTCATATTGATGACAGGGTCCTCTGGATCGGAAATATCATCATAAAACTTGACGTATAGATGTTCAGGGAGCTCCTCCGCAGCCGGGTCCCCATCATATTCAGGGTCCCCTTTGAAGAACGTCTGGGACATCCACGGCTGTATGGCCATTCGCCTTGTTCCGTCGGAGATGTCGGAAAGGTGCGAGGCGGACACGTCGGACGACACATCGGCACTTCCGGCCGACTCGGCGGCCGACAGGGGATCGTCGTATCCACGCGAGGTAATTTTGCGTATCTGAATCTGGTATTTGAAATTGCGCAGGATTGGATAATACTCGCCGTCGGCCATCAGGTCAACTTTATAATAACAATTAACGCCGGTCACTTTTTCTTCCTCGGAAAGGGAGGGATCGTCCGGATTCTTATATGTGCCATAGATTATCACGTAAGACGCTTCCGTGTTCTCTCCCGGAGCGGGACGCTCGTACAAATAAACGGCCGGTTCATTATCCAACTGATTAGAAAGCTCGATATTGTACTGCGGGTCATATAAAGTGTTATACTTCTGAACACGGCCGGTGAAGTTTTCAAAATCAGAAGGCAGGGGCACATAGTTGTCGAAAGCAGTACCCTCCGGCAAGTTGCCCTTGTAAGCGTAACTGCCAGTAGAGGCATACAAGTTGTCGAATGCCAGCGTTTGATAATTGGGAATGAACCCTTTTTTCCCTCCATATGGCACTATGGCGCCGCGGCTGGGTACATTCACAACAGCAAAACTGATGGGCTTGAAATTGGACTTGGGCCAATCCGGCAGCTCAGGCGGGGTGTCCCCTTCTGCCCACTCTCCCCTCCAGTTGTTGCGAAGCACAATCTTTGCCCAGTTGCGTACCAGGGGTATATTATTAAAGTAATTCTGGGTTTCACCATCCACCATATAGTCCTCCCCCACCTGGCGTATTTCACCAGCCGGATTCAGGAAATTACCTGTCCCATCCGTAGCAGCCTTTATCTCAGGCAAAGAAATCATCTGCCAAAAAGCGGTCTCTTTGGGAGAAGCGTCTTGGGGGTCATTGCACAACAAAGCCGGCAGTACGTCCTTGGCATCGCCAATGGTTATGCTGGCCGGGCCGTTGCCTATGAAATGGATGGTCCTGGCTGTATTGGAAAGCTGCAAGGTGGCAGAGAAAGTATAGACATCTACCTGTTTAGTAAACTCCTGTCCATCCTTGTCCCTAAAAACACGTTCAGCCTCACTGTGTTCCAGTTGTTCGGCCTTCACATATTCTTTGTAGTGCCCGCTGCTGCCGAAAACGGCAAGATGCATGGTCTGCAAACCGGAAGTCTCTCCCAAAGCTTTTGTAGTGGGACCGGACTCGGGCATGGTGCAGGAAAAGGTGATGCGGACCCGCCCGGAAGAGACCTCGTCTTCATCCAAAACCGCAGGCTGTTCCACCTCCTGCGCACAACCAGTCGTCAAGAGGACCAATAAGAGTATGAGCCGCGCCCATTTCATCGTTCAAAGTCTCCAAAATAATATTCATCACGGTGTTCTGGCGCAATGCGGTCGTCATACGTATCCCAATACCAGGCATCGTAAACGCAGCGAACCAACGCATATGTAACGTCCTTCACGCCGGCATTGGGCTGCACCGCACCGTGTGCACTCCAGTACTTACTGCCTGTGCCGAACAGCTTCACGAAGCCGCTCTGCTGGGTAAGAGTACCGATAAAGTCAATTTCCGCCTTGGTAGGAAGACGCCAGCGCCCAGCCGGATAACCGTCTTCCTGATAGGTGGCGCACTTGAAGCGGGCCGAACGCTGAGTAAAGCCGTCGTAAAACTCTACGCCGCCAAAGCGGGAAGACACCCGCAAGGCCGGAGCAAGCATATTCTCCGTGCGGGAAGATTCCTCTGCCGGATAGTAATGGGTGAGAGACCGGATTTCTTTTGTACGGATGTCTGGAGCTTGAGTAAACGCTATTTTGTACTCTTCCTCTTCTTTGTCCCGTTCTCCGTCGCCGCTGGAATCGTACCAATAGTAATACTTGGAGTTGGCTACCGCAGTGGAACCTTCCTCATAACCGTTATTCCAGGTTTCGGCAACAAGGGTGCGCGGATCTCCGATGATATACCGGGAATTCGCCGGCAAGGAAGTGACAGTAATGGTGTAAAGGTTGCGATTCCCTCCGGTAAAGTTTACGGTACGCCACTGCAGCCACTCCAGTCTGTCTGTAACTCCATTATTACGTGAAGTCCAGCTAACTCCAAGCCGGGAGGCAAGCCGCTTGGCGTTAACACCATACTCTCCGTCGTCGTTTTTGCCGGTTTTGTGTCTCCAAGTCCTCTTACCATCTATGAAAACATAGCCATTATGCTTGTAGTTCTGCCATACCGGCCCAGTCGAATTTTCCTGCTTGTCGTCATATGGCTCCTCTCGCCCACCTTCAATCCAAGTGGCCGGACTCACCTTTGGATCGGAATTCGTCTCGGCCGTAATATAAATTGCCGGATTCTGGGTAATGGTGATGGTTTCGGCATATTCGCTGTCAGGCCCTTTGTCCCTATGATAGGCTGTCAAGGAGAAAGTGTATGGCGAGTAATCGAAACTGGAACTGGTATAATCGGCGTTCAAAGGATGGTTCAAACTGATGATATTACCCTCTTTAGAGAACCACGTACTTGCATCGTATTTCAGGTAATAGGTACCTTCTTCGTAGAGAGCGTCGGCAAAGGGGTCGTTACCGTTGCCCGGATGGCCAGCAAGGCAAATCGTACCACCGGCCACTGTTCCCGATGTCTGCTGTCCATAATATGGACGGGTGGCACTGTTAATCACATAGTCGAAGGGATGGGAAGTAATAAAGCGGATGGGAAGCTCAGACTCGTTGTTAATCACGTAGCTGGTAGTGTCGGCCACGGAAAAATAACGTGCATTCCCAATGTCTGCATGCCGAACAACCACGTTCTTGTCCTGCCAGTAATAGACATAGCAGGAAACTGGATTGATTACCACCGAGGCATCGTCGGTGTCGGCGCCCAGCATGCCCACGTCTATGTTGTAATGGTACCAATTGTTGCGCCTGAAGGTGTTTACATAATTTTCTCCGCGCCGGTCTTTGGGAATGAGAATCTTATAATAGAATTCTTTCTTAAACTGGTCCTCCTGACGTATCCATGGCAAGATGAGCTTAAGGTAAGGCTCGCCTGGCTTGCCGTCATCCCAGACCTGGGGATACATGTAAGCGGGGTAGGTATTATAATAGCCCGCAGGGCTTCTGTCAAATATCTGTTCCAAAATGGGATTGGCAACCGTACCGGCGCCCCGGTCCTCGAAAAAAAGTAAGGGATTGCTTCTGTACGAAAGTTTCTCCGCATCAGTAGCAAGTGCGCGCGGCTCCCCGGACAGCGATACCGTCTTTATTCCGTCTTCCAGATATATTTTCATTTCCGTCAGGGAAGGCGTCCAAGTCTCATAAACCGTATTCCCCTCCTCGTCGGTCTGCTTGGTGGGATTGAGTACGGTATCCAGCGGCTTCACTCCCACCGTCAGTTTGCAGGCATAGCGGGCGACTTCTATTATCAACGGTTCCGCCACTTCCTTGCGGGAACGCCCGTCGGGCTGTTTGAGGCGAAGCGTACCTTCCCCGCTCATCATGAACGACTGCTGACGGTGGTTCTCCTGGGCCGTATAGGCAGCAAAATCCGTTGTGACCGTAAGCGCCTTGAGCGCATCAATAGAGGTCTCGTCCTGCTCGTCCAGAAGTGCCTGGGGTACATTCACCAAGGCAAGAACCGTGGCTTCCGTAATTCCGTCATAAGACGGGAAAATGCGATTGTTGACATCGTTGGCGGTCAGTTCTATACGGAACGTGGCGTTCCAGCGGGTAAGTTGCTCCAACTGCTTGCGCTGGTGGAAAGTTGCATTGGAAGCAGATCTGCCTGCCGGGTAAAAGAAAAAGTCCACCCATTTTATATCGTTCTCGTGGAATACGTTGTCGCCGGACTGGTCATATACGCCATTATCGTCGGCCTTTGTTTCCCCGGAATCTTCTATCTGAAGGCCCAACTCAATCACGGGACCGTCCCATTCAGACGTAAGACCTCCTTCCGGCACGCAGGCGGCCAGAACAAGGAAAAACAACAGGCAGTATGACAGGCGACGCATCATGGAAGGATGAAATGATAAACCTGGTCTATGCAGTCGGAGGCACCGTCTATTTCCCGCTCATCCTGTGTAAATGCCTTGAAACTCAGGGTAATGGACTTGCCGGAAGAAGTGGCGATATAGGCTTCGTCCATGGTGCGGTCTATGGTAATGTCCAAGCGGCCGTTATTTTTGTACGGATCTATGTCTATCTCGTGAGGATTGTTCTCCGAAGAGCCTACGAAGCGAACGTCAAAAGCATTTACGGCACCATCCTGCTCCCCGTTTACTACTAGCTGAATCCGGCCACCACTGGGGGTTGCCACATAGAGGTAAGCGCTGGCAGGACTGTTGTTCTTCAGCGTAACATTGTAGTGGTCTTTTACCCCAGGAACCTCCTCGATTCTGTACACGCTGGGCTGGAGCACGCTGAGTTTGCGGGTAACCATGAGAGACGAACGCCCGAAATCTATCAGATAGTCGCTCTTCTTCCAAGGCAGCACGCTCACGCTGAGTTGCAAAGAACGTTTGCTAACGTAGTAGCCATAAACGGTCCAGGTATGGTTGCGGGAAAAGTCTGTGCCTTCGGGCATGATAAACGTTTTCTCCTCATGTCTGGTCTCTTCCAAGGCGGTATTTTTACCCTTTATCACGGTATAGTGGATAACACCACTCAGCCGATTGCCGCTCTCCCGCAGGTAGTAACAACCGCTTTGTGTCAATTTTCCTGCAGTCAAGGCCTCGCTTACAACCCTTTCATAGCTTGAACCGTCCTGTCCGGCATAGGCATAGAGTTCGGGCGTGTCGCTCGACGCAACCACCTCCGCTCCCGGCAATTCCGTGGCGGTTTCATAGGTGCCGGAGGTCCTGGGCGCCTGCGGCCAGGCGAATACATACTCCTGCAAAGGAATGCAGTTGGAATTCAGCACTATCTTATCTATCTGGAAAATCTCCGCTTCCTCGGGAGTATCGGCTATGGTCTCCATCTGGCAGAAAAGGAAGCGGAGTTTGGAGACACAGCGCTCCAGGGCTACGGGCGCAATGCTGAAGGATGGCTCATCGCCGCTGATGTCCAGGTTTCTTGCGACGCCGCTCATGGGCAGGCCTGAATCAGGTACTAAAGAGATAAGATGCTTGGTAGAGAAGCAATTGTTTCCCTCGAAAAGGGCGCTATGCACATCGTTCCAGGAGGAAACGTTCTCCGGGTGGGTCCGGTCTGCGTTAAGGTTGCCCAATCCCACCGAAGCGGAATTGGCCAGCACATATACGTCAACCTTGGGCCGGGGGGTCTCCAAAGCAAAGTCCCAGCTTACGGGGAGAGAATAGCGCTTCACGCTTCCAGGCTGCGGAAAATCTCCGTCCGAAGTGGAAGCGTCCAGCTGAAGGGAACTCACAAGGGCATGGCTTTCGTCGGCGCGGAAAACCCAGACCTTGAGGTCGTAAAGGGCGTTCTCCGCGTCGTCTCCAGGAACGGTGGCCTTCACCAACGCCGGAGCGGGCATTTCCAGGTAAATGCCCAACACAGGAGCGTCCTCGGGAAACAGTATCTCCCGACTGCACCCGACGAGGAGGCTCATCATAAGCATCGTCACGAGCAGGATATGAAGGCGCCGCATCATTCGAACATGAGGGTAAGAGGGTCAGTCATCACCCAGTTCACCTGGGTTTCTACGCCAACGGTCAACTGGGGGATACCCATATCAGGCACTGCGCTGTGGGCGTTTCGCAAGGACGTGATGGTGCAGTCCATGGTAATCCTCATGTCACGGGTAAACACCCGGGGAGGATAGCCTTCGGCGGTGGGAACGGTCAGTTTGCCCACCATATAGAACATGTGACCGGGAAGGATCCGCCCCTCCGCCCCGTAAAAGGACTTGCCGGAGTCGTTGCGGAACTCCAGACAGAAGTAGGTATCTTTATTGTCCGGCGTCTGGAGCACCAGGGTGCGGAAGTACTGAGGGGCCTGTCCGTCGGACCGGGGAGCCAGATAAATGTCGGAGATGCGGTTGTCGTACAGATAGTACTGCTTACTGGCGACCTCCGACACATAGTCGGGCGTGAAATCGAAGCGTTGGGGATACTGGCGGCCCACCACTACACCGGTAAGGGGGAAATTGCTCCCTGTGGCCTCCGCAACAGTGTGCGGGAGGTTGTCGTTGTCCTGCAAGTATTCGGAAGACGCTTTCACGGAAGCCTTGAGCATGCCCACGGCAAAATGCATGGGCTCTTTGATAGCAATTGCCCGGGTTGAGGAAGTCACAACACCGCCGTCCTTGTAGTCTGAAAGAATCTGGCTCCAAGTCTTTTCGGTATTGTCCTGCTCCGGTACGGCCGCATCGTTGGTGGTGACAATTTCCGAATCCGCGTAGTAATAGAGCGGGGGCGGAAAACAATAGGCCGATATGGGGGCGATGCCGTCGTGCCCGTTCTCCAGGGGAACCACGTAGCCGGACGATGTCCAGCGCACCACGGCTGCGCCGGAAGGCAGGCCGTATTGCTCGGGGTAAGAGGAATGGGACGGATTATTAAAAATGACAGAAGGTGTCTCTCCCAGGCTTCCGGTAACGGTTAAGACACCTTCATCGTGAAGCGAATTAAAACGGCCCAGGATGACATTCTTCACCCCATTGTACAAGTAGGCATAGGTAAGTGGGGTGCCGTCCGCTTTGTATGCAGGATAGACCACGCCGTTCTTCTCCACCTCATATTGGTTAGAGTTAACAACATTGTATGAGTACAGGGAACGGTAAAGGCTGGTGAGCATGGCCTCCACGTTGGCGCCGGAGCCCGGAAGAAGTGCACCTCCTGCCGTAATGGTCTGGTAGCAGTCCAACAGGTTTTCGTCGCCTACAGTTGCGTCCCATGGTACGGAGACTGTGACGCTCTGGCTGTTGCCGGCGCCAAAATAGGCCTTAGTCTGGAAAGGGTCTCCCGAAACGATACTGGTGAGAGCGGCAGCAATGGCCACCGCTTCACCCGGAGTGGAGGAGCTGTTGAGCATGGGTTCCGGACGGAAGCGGATTGCAGAAGCGGAAGAACCGTCCAGACCATCCTCCACGAGTGAACCGTTAATGTGTTTCAGCGTAACGGCAGTGGCTTGGTTTTCGGGATCTGTGTAATACTCTGCCCGGCCGTACACCAGAAAAGATGCGGTTTTGCGCGGCACGGGAAACACGTAGTCATCTCCGAAAAAATGTGCGTTGCTTACTCTCTGCAAGCCGGATTGACCTATCTTAATCCGGGGAATTACGTTGTCAAGCGCCTCGTCCCCCAGCGTCACCGACCGCATTACGTTGAACGGTTTAATGGTAATACCGGTCATGCCGCTGAACTGCGGCTGGTCGTCCCGCAGTTCCGTGAATACGTTCACGTCGGCCTTAGTACTGGCACTGTTGCCGACAGACATGGCCAGGCGCACGTTTACCGGCTCATCGGCCATACCGGCCCCGCCCTCCTGCAAACTGCAGGAAGCCGAGGCCAGCACCAGTGCCAGAACGAATGCCGAAGCGCTGCGTCTCACTGCTAAATCCTACAGTTCAATGTCGTAGAGGTAACCATTCTGCCAAGTAAGATCAACAGAAAGGCCCAAACTCATTTGCGCGGCACGAAGGTCGGGGATAGTGAGATATGCTTTCTGCAGGGAGGTCTTGCCGATACGGAAAGTCGCTCTTGTTACGAAGTCCTGGATAAACACACGGGGAATCTGTTTAGACTGCCCGGCAGTTTCGCCCCCGGGAACAGCCTCGCCACCCACTCCGTAAAGGGGAGGAATCTGATTGATAGAGGCAGAGGGCCAGGTTATGGTTTGGCCTGCGGGACTGGCTTCAAGCTTTCCAAGGAGATAGAAAACTCCGGTTTTGGGAATTATGTTGTCCCTGCCGTAAAAGGCATCTCCATTATTGACGAACTCCAAGGCAACGTAAACATCTTGCTGAGTACCTCCAGAATCGTAGTTGTCAAAAACCAGGGTATAATTGGGCGTGGCTGCAGGCGTAGGCACTACGGTGCTGGCCGGCGCGTTATCGTAAATTACATTGTCGAAAGGTTTTGTTGTATCCTTGCGCAGGAACTGCCAGTCAACTTGGGGAATCTGGCCTCCCACAAGTATTCCCCTCAAGGTCAGGTCCAGATTGGTTATCGTCTGATTGGTTGCATCTCCGGTAACCTCTTTTCTGTTATCTTCAAACGAAGTAATTGCAGAACCCCCTTCGGTTGCATACTCTACCTTGCTCTCAAGCATGGCAACGCCGTAATTGAGGTTGTACTGCACGGCAACGCCACGGGTAGAGGAGGAAACGGTGCCTTTGGGAGTCCAGGTGCAGCCGGCCTCGCTCCAGGCATTCCAACTGGTCGCTGTATCCCAGTTCGTTTGTCCGTCGGGGAAATTATCGTTGGAGAGACTGCCGTAACTCGTTGTGCGGATAGGACTGTTCACATAATAGAAAAGTTCTACCGGATACAAGTATTTCAGCGGATCGAAACCGTTAGCATTAGGATTAACCAGCGGAGCGTTGGGGTGTTTGTAGGAAAAACGTTGCGTTGTTTTGTTGAAAGCGAGCTGGGCGGCACCCACTGGAATGTTGAACTCCCTGGGGAAATCGTTAAGGTCTAATGCCTGCCCAAAATTGGCAGGAAAAGTCGTCTCATTAAATGTTACAGAAGTAGTGCCACTATTAGTAACGACATCGAAGGTGATACCATTGAGAGCCACCTGTATTTCCTCCTTGCCTTTATATTCCCAGCCGCCCGTGAAAAACTTGTTCATGTTCGTCTCTATCTGCGTTGCCAGTCGCTTAGCATTAGCTTCTCTATCATCGGTAGGAACTGCATCACGAACCTTTGATATAACGGTAAAAGCGTCGGTCATCCATTTCTTTACAGCAAGAGATGAACCGGCGCGATACTCACTGCCTTGATTTATCTGTTGCTGGGTTCCTTCCCCCTGTACCTTGATATAAGTTAGGTCTGCGTAGACCTGACCAAGTATAGTCTCCAAAGCATTCAGTTGCACAGGTGCGATGGTATATCCATAACGGTTGTCATTGGCAAGTTCATATTGCTGGCCCAAGTAACTCCAACTGAGTGCCGGGTATGTATCATTTGCAGTCACGTTGGAGGCAATTATGTAGTTTATGCACAGAATCATAAGTGCCGCAGTCTGGTCGTAACTGGTTACTTTGTCTTCAGACAGTCTTTTTACAGCATCAAAATGGGTATTGGCAGGAACTTTGGCATCTATTGTGGCGGAAGAAGATCCCGTCTCTATGCCCGGATTACTGTTCTTCGCCTTTCCATAAACCAGCACGGCGTCGGTTCCAGTATTAAGATTCAGTTCCAAAATACGACGGGAATGTCCTGCGGCTATACTCACTACATCCTTGGCAAGCAAGTCGGAAAAAGAGTAATCCTGCTTGTACTGGGAGCCGGTAGGGTCGCTCACAAAGCCCTTGCCCTGCGTGGCAAAAGAGATAATCTTGGCGTCCTGGATGCCACGGAAATTGCTGTTCATCTGGACAACATCGGCGCTCATCTTGGTAGCTGTGGGCTCGTTGGTGGCCACACTCAGCACAAACTGAGCGGTAACCGTCTTGGTTTCCGGATCGTAATTCGGATTCACGTCTTCCCGCTGGCAGGCCACTAAAGCGAGCAGCATGGCAATTGCACCGAGCTTGTTAATCTTTACGTTCTTCATCATTGGTAGTAGTATTTTGTTATTTGTTATTTCCGTTATAATCACGCTGCCCTGCGTCCTTTTGCATCCCTTTTCCCTAAAGGGAAAAGCACTCCGGTATCGGCAATTTTACAATTTGCAAAGTTAGTCGCGCCAATAAATAAACAAGTTAGAATAATGCAAAATTGTAGTTCCATAATCCAAATAAGACGTTTCGTTTTTAAAATCTGAAACACCCCCCCCCAAAAAAAAAAGGGTTTAGAGGGCCGCAACAAACATGCACGAAGAATATGGGATAATCTGTTTCAACCAATTAAGGCAAATAACCAATTATTGGAGAAAAAGGTTATCTTTGTAATACTGTGGAAAGAGTATTGTCACTGGATCCGTTTGCCAGCGCGGGAGTGGGCGTAGCGGCCCTGCTCCTGGGGATGTACCTTACCCGGAAGGTTCCCTTCCTCAAACGCTTCTGCATCCCGGCACCGGTGTCGGGCGGGCTGCTTGTTTCCCTGCTTACCTTATTATTATATTCGGCCTTCGGCGTGGAATGCCGATTCGACGCCACGGTACGGGACCTGTGCATGATGCTCTTTTTCACCTCCGTGGGCTTCCAGTCCAATATTAAGGTACTGAAAAGCGGTGGACGGACTCTGTTGGTAATGATTAGCCTGGTGGCTGTTCTCATTGTGGCACAGAACTTTATCTCGGTTGGCATAGCCCGCGGGCTCAAGCTGAGTCCCCTGTTCGGCATGGCGGCGGGGTCCATCCCCATGAGCGGCGGACACGGCACTTCGGGCGGTTTTTCGCCGCTGCTGGAGCAGATGGGGCTAACGGGCGCGGGGTCCATCACCATGGCGGCGGCCACATTCGGCCTGGTGGCAGGGTCACTGCTGGGCGGGCCGCTGGGAGAAGCCCTCATCCGTCGGCGCAAACTGGCCGATCAGGCTCCATCGGCCGATGTGATGGCTGGCGTAGAAACCATCGAATCCAGTGAAACGGGTTCCGGCACCGAGAAAGATGCCTTCCGGGAATACCTCAGGGCCGCGTGCGTGCTCATTATTGCCATGGCCCTGGGAACGGGGCTCAGCAAGCTGCTGGCCCTCACGGGCATTACCTTCCCCACCTACTTTGGCTCGCTGCTGGTGGCCTGCGCCATGCGGAACCTGTTCGGTCTGTCGCCCAAGTGGGAGAAGGAACTGAGCCTGGGAGAACTGGTTTCTATCGGCGACATTTGCCTGCAGCTCTTTCTGGGAATGGCCATGGCCAGCCTCCGCCTGTGGGAACTGGCATCGCTGGCGCTGCCGCTGCTGCTGATTCTGGTCACCCAAGTGACGTTCATGGCGCTGTACGGCAGTTTTGTGGCGTTTCCGCTGCTGGGAAAGACTTATGATGCCGCCGTGCTGGTGAGCGGCCTTTGCGGCTTCGGCCTGGGCGCCACCCCCAACGCCATGGCCAACATGTCGGCCGTGTGCTACAAATACCACTACTCCCCCGCCCCCTTCGTGATTGTCCCCATCATCGGCGCCATGTTCGTAGACCTCATCAACACCGGCGTAGTAACGCTGTTCCTGAATCTGGTGGGGTAGCCTGTTGGGGGCCGATTTGTCCCCGACATTGACGTGTTCCAAGGTGGTATCTTAGGACTGCTGCAGGTCTTACTGCAAAACGATGCAGGTCAACAGTTGAAATGCCGCAGGTCTGTAATAATCGGCCGACCTGGGACGCTAATCGGCCACTGACGCTTTCTACCGCCGCAGGTCAGCAAAAAAATGCAGACCTGCAGCACATCCCATATTAACCTGCAACGTTTTAACGCGTCCATTTAGGGGTGGCCACAAAATCGGTAGAAACAGATAATAATTCGTAAAAAACAGTTAAATCTGCAAACCGATGGTAGGAATTACCGGAATCATGCTGTATGTTTGTGTATGCCAATAAGACAGAAAGGCATATTTAAATATCTGAATTTTAGAAACCTCTTTGAGATTCTAGAAACAATCACTATCTTTGCCAAGGTTAAGAACGATGAGAATTATTGCCAAGAAGACGCTTGTCCAGTTCTACACAGAGTATCCCGATGCGAAAACCGCATTGGAGGAGTGGTATGAAAAGACTCAGGAAGCACAATGGGAGAACTTTGCTCAAGTTAAACAGCGTTTCAACTCGGCGGACTATGTTGGCAACAACCGTATCGTATTTAATATTAAAGGTGACAAATACCGAATAGTAGCTTTGGTGCTGTTCCGGATTCAAATGGTATACATCAGATTCATCGGAACGCATAACAACTACAACCAGATTAAGGACATTGAAAACATATAATCAATGACACGTATTGAGAACGAGATGCAGTACAATTCTGCCATGCAAAGGATTAATCAGCTTCTGAAAGTGGTGAATGACAACACGCCGGAAGACGATATCAACAGCGTGGAGTTAGTCTTGCTGTCCAATCTTGTAGCCGATTACGAAGACGTGCACTATCCTGTGAGCAAGCCGACGCTTATTGATATCCTTAAACTCAGGATGTATGAGATGGGACTGACCCAGACGGCCCTTGCCGATCTCCTTGGGATGAATCAGTCCAAAGTGAGCGAAATCATGTCGGGCAAATGCGAACCCACCCTAAAACAGGCCCGCACCATATCTCAGAAGCTGTCCATCAGCCCTGCCATTGTGCTGGGGGTATAATGTAAGCATTCTGGCCATCTGGCGCCGCCAATCCAGTAAATGGCCATTTTACGGCCCTCCACATGTACTGGCGGCAAGGGAAACGGCCGATTGGGCCGAAAACGCTGCCGCGAATACAAACAGAACGCACAGAATGGCGTTTTACGGGATTGGCGGCAGAAACCTGGCGGTAGACAGGACAGTCTGGCAGAGATAAGCAGCGTGAAAACGCTACGGTCTGAGCACTACTCCCCCGCCCCCTTCGGCTGGGCCGATGAGGATTACTCTTCTGAGGCCCGTTTTACCGTCCAGTTGGAGAGAATGCCGTGAGTACCGCTTGGCCAGGATGTGGCCGCATCAGCTCTTACAAATGTACAAGCATCAGTATTGGGGACTTTTTTGTTACCGTCGTCGCTAACCCAGTTAGTAGTGAACCCGCTACCAAGATGAGTAGTAGCAAGGCACTTGATATAATTCAACCGCGTGCAGGCATTAAACATATATCGATAGCACTCTGAGACGAGATTTGTCGCCGGCAGGACCGGGGCACGCTCAAAGCGTGTATCCTGGAACATACCACGGTAGCAATGTGCTGCAAGCGTTGTGGCAGGCAGGAAGCCAGAGGCAACAGAAGTCAAACCCGTGCAGTGCGCAAACATATCTTCGAAACAATTTGCATCAAGTGTCGCAGGTAAAGACCCTGTCAGCGTAGTGATTCCCGTACAGGATTGGAACATCTGGAAACACTGTCTGCGTCTGGCGTTTGTTCCCGACCAAGTGACTTCTGAAGGGAAGGAAGGGATTGACGAAAGACCCGTGCAACCGTAGAACATTCGGAAATAACACTTTTCAGCGAGATCCGTTGCCGGGAGAGCGGGTGCTGAATGGAGACTAATGCAACCCATGAACATTTCCAAGTAGCATCTGGTGGAAGTAGATGCAGGAAGGATGAGAGGATCACCCGGATCAATATCTACCCAATCGACCGTGGTCTCGACGCGCGGGAGGTTTTTTTCCAAATCTGCATTCGCGTTGCTAATGTTTCCGAAGGAGAAGGCGCTTCTGAAGGCATCGTCTGGAAGCGTATTCGGGTTGGCAAGGAGGCTCGTGATGTCACCGGCGATGTAACAGACTTTGTCTGCCTTGAAAAGCTGTGTGCTGCCAGTGCAGTTGCAGTCTGCCAAGTTGCCCCTGAACCATACCTCATCATCGGCATTCAGGCTTAAATGCTGCCCGTTATAAGTATTCCATGATCCTCCATAGTCATCGCTGTACAGAATGGTACCGTTATCGTGTTTGAAGGAGGTAATTGTTGTCTCATCAAACTTGGCCTTAATCTTGAAATAGCTAAGCTTTTCAATCAAGCGGGCATAGGCTGAGCCAGGAGCAGGCGTAAATCCATTTGTTCTCGTACCGTCGGCGGCAAGCCGGACAACAGAACTAAATTCATTAATCCAGTAATCGGTAGCGGAAGATGTACTCCTAGGCAGGAAGATATAGTTGGTGGGGGTGGTATTTGAAATAACGAGATAACCCCTTTGCCCCCAGATATCTATTTCCTTCCAGGTGGCTATTTCGCCATTCATGAGATTGGTCCAATCATCTTCCGTCGGAAGAGTTTCCCCGTTTTCAGGCACGAAGGTATTTGTCTTAGGATCACCAAACGACCAGGGATAGCTGGCTCCTTCATTCACGGTCTTCCACCTACCGCCGGCAATCAGCACGCACCGGTCGCCTCCAACGGTCGGCCAGGAGGAATAGGCAGGGAGCTCATAGGCTTTATTTGCCACAATGGCCGTCCGGTTTTTGTAAAAATGGGCATAAGATGTACCATTCGCTTTCTGAAGTGCGAAATAGTAGTCGGCGCCAGGGCTGTCCATCGATTTGCCACTCACATAGTAGCCCTCCTCGCCATCGAGCGTGTCCGGGTAACCGTGAATCGGAGTTCCTGCAGAGCCCAGAGCATTTTCTGTTATCACACCGGTATCTGCCGCCATGCTGGCAAAGCCGGCAGGACGAAGGGCATTACAAGCCAATTGAATGGTGCCGGAAGCGCCTGCAAGCGGAATAAAGAACTGCACGTAACCGGCAGGTTTTACCATTTGGACAACGGCCGATAAAACACTGCCGCTAACCGTGTAGGGTATGGCGCTTGCGTAAAAATAATAGGTATCCAGGCCTTGAGAGTTGCCAGGGAAGGTCCACTGGCCTGCGTTGCAGCTGGGCGCATCATCCACATATGGCAGATATAAGGCATGGAGAGTGCCAGTGCTACCTAGCGAAGCTAGATTAGTACCCACATACTCGGTAGCCCATGACGATCCATTCAAGGTCGCTGTCAGATAGCCCGTAGTTATGCCTTGGAAAAACAGGAACACCTTGTCTCCGTTTTTCCACACTTTCTTAACACCTTTTGTAGCACCGTCCGGGTGCTCAATCGTTAGATTGAAACTGAGCTTGGACGGGTCGAAGGAGTTTTCACCACCACCCTCGTGCAACACTGGCTCCTGCTGGCATGCCGTAAGAGCAAGCAGCATAAGCAGGGCGATATACCATTTTCTCATTATCATATCCTCCTTCGTTAAAAGTCTTCTTCGTCGTCAAACGGATCACCAGGGAAGATGGGCACCAAACCGTTGGAGATAATCCAGTTGGTGGGGATTCCATGGACACTTCTGGGCCAGATAATGCCGCTTCCTGTACTATCCCCACTCACAGAGGCATCGGGACTATAGTTGAATGTCCCATGCAGAGCAACCGTGTTGGGTACACCGTTCAGCCAGTTGGAAGTGCTGCCGTCGGTGTTTATTCCGCTCGTAGCCAGGCAGGTGACCGAAAGCAGATTGGAGCAGTTTCGGAACATCTCATAGTAGCAATTGGATACCAGTTCCAGGGCCGGAAGCACCGGAGCCGATTCCAGCGTGGTGCAGCCATAGAACATACCCCGATAACAACTGGCCGCCAGCGTAGTGGCCGGAAGCGTTTCGGGTATCGATTCCAGCGCGGTGCAACCGTAGAACATGCCCTGATAGCAACTTGTAGCCAATGTAGTAGCCGGAAGCGAGGGTGCCGATTCCAGCGCAGTGCAGCCACGGAACATTTCAAAGTAGCAATTACCCGTCAGCGTGGTAGCCGGAAGCGTTGTGGGAGCCGATGTCAGCGAGATACAGCCGTAATACATGCCACGGTAACAACTGGCAGCAAGGTTAGTGGCCGGAAGAGAGGTGGTAGCAGAAGCGAGCCGTTTGCAATTATAGAACATATTGTAGCAGCTGCTGGAACCCAGGTTTGTCAGATTAGTGAGGTTAATGGCCGAGTTAACCATCTGACAGTCGTAGAACATCTCCTGGAAGCCATTATTACCAACCGTCGTACAGGCTGACAGGCCGGTAAATGCCTGGAGCCGGATGCATTCCTTAAACATCCGGTAGCAGCCATTGGTCCCGACAGAAGTGACGCCGGAAAGACTAGGGCCGGAAGTAAGTACCTGGCAGTTATAAAACATTTCCTGGAGGCCGTTATTGCCTACCGTCGTGCAATTCGACAGGCCTGTAAACGAAGCCAGACGGGAGCATTCATAAAACATCCGGTAGCAGCCACTCGCTCCAACGGATGTAACGTTGGGAAGAGTAGGGGCCGATGTGAGAGAAGAGCAGCCGTAGAACATGCCGTTGTAGGCGTTATCGGATACAGTCGCAGCTCCAAGCGCTGAAGGAGGTGTCGTGAGCCGAGTGCAGCCCTTGAACATTTCCTGACACGCCTTATTGCCAACTGTCGTTGCACTGATGGAAGGTGCTGCAGTTAGTTTGGCACAGCCGTAAAACATCTGATAATAAGCCTGCAAGGGTGCTTCATCGGCTTTTAAAGAGAAAATCTCTTCGTTGGGTTCACCTTCATTGAGTTTACGGAGTTCACGGAGTTCGCCGCACCCCTTGAACATTTCCTGGCATGCATAATTCCCAACAGAGATAACCGAGTTCATATTCGGTGCACTGATCAGGGAGGTGCAGCCGTAGAACATCTGATAACAGCCGTAAGAGCCGATACTGGAAAGGCTGATGGTTGCAGGCGGTTCACTGATGGAAATGCAACCGTTGAACATACCATTGTAACACTCGTTTGCTCCCATGGTTGCCGGAAGGTCTTCTGGTGTTGTTGTGAGTGCCGTACAGCCGGAAAACATTTGTTTATAGGAGTTTACGCCAACAGTGAGGGCCGGCAAACTGGACGGAGCCGTGAGCATGGCCGTACAGCCATAGAACATACCCTCGTAGGAGCTTTGTCCCACGGTTGTGGCAGGGAGCTGCGGAGCAGCAGTGAGCGAAGTACAACCCTTGAACATTTCATAATACCCACTCTGCGGGACCGAAGTCGCAGGCAACTGCGGGGCGTTGATTAACGAAGAGCAGTTGTAGAACATCCAATGGCAGGCGGAAATGGCCAATGTCGCATCTGGCGTCGCGATGCGGGTTGGTGCGGAGCGCATGGCCGTGCAGCCGTAAAACATTCCAAGGCATCCGCTGTTGCCAATACTGGTGATAGTCGGAAGGTCCGGGGCTTCCGTGAGCGCGGTGCAGCCATTGAACATATTCCGGTAGGCATCCTTTGGAACCGATGTAGCCGAAAGCACAGGAGGCCGTGAAAGCGCGGTGCAGCCTTTGAACATCTCCTGATAGCAATTGTCTTTTAGCGTGGTAGCGGATAGTTTCAAAGGTCTTCCGGAAGGGATATCAATATATGACGCATTCAGGAACGCCTGTTTGAATGCTTCGTTTCTACCCACATCCGTCTTCTTGCTCGTATATCCCGTCTCGCTGATTCCTTCGCACATAAGGCTCATGAGGTCTCCATAAATGTAGCAAAGTTTATTGTCGGCAGAGGAGAAAAGAGGAAGCGTCCCGGAACTGTTATTGTAATTGGTTCCTGTGCTTATCAGCTGAACATAGTCCCCCGCATTCGTGAGCTCTATTGGACCACTATAATCACTAAAGTTAGCCTCTCCCTTCTTCCTGTACTTTAGAACGTTGGTGTTATAATTGAAGGTGATTTCGGTATTGACTTCCGACGCCATGATGGTAAAGAAGTCCAGGTTAACCGTAGAGCGGGAAACGGTGTAATAGGTGTTCTTTGCCAGGGCAGAACTAGCAATGATATCAGAATAGACCGGACTTCCCCCATTGGTTAGTTCAAAGGAAGCACTTGAAAGGGACGTGGTGCCACCTTCGAATACGGCTACAAAGTTGGCCTGCACCGTGTTGTTAACCTCGGTGGTTGTAACTGTCCCTTCGCGGATAGCACTGTCGCCGTTTTTAATGACCAAGCCAAGATTAACATCTTTGGCAATTTCATCCTCGAAAGATACCTCAAAGATAAGGAAGGAAGAATTCTGGTTGAGGGAGAAAACCGGATTTCCATAAGTTGCCGACGCCCTGAAGTCGCTGAACCTTTCTACGGCGTCTTCAAAACTGGTGGCAAACTGATTCGTAGGCCAGGATGTTCCCGTAACTTTACCATTGGCCCAGCTATGAATCTGATCGTTTGCACTTACCAGGATGGCATCCAGGGGCGTAGAGGCTTCGGGAGTGAAGCCATCGACACACAACAGATCGCCTTCGAATACGCCCGTAGAATTATCAAAGCCAAAGACAAGGGTGAGGAAGCCATACATTTTAACTCCTTCTCCGTCATCGTATGACACAAACAGTCTGTCCCCTTCCTTAAAAATATACTGGCCATAGCTCACGCTGGCCTTGGTTCCACTGCCGTCCGTTGCCGTAGCACGGAAATGCAGCGGAGTAAAGGTCTGTTCCTCGCCTCCGGCGGGGGGCTCCGGCGTCACTATTTCCCTGCCGCACGAGGCAAGCAGGAACAGTGGCAGGAGCACCATCAGAAGGGATATCTTTTTCTTTCGAATCATTCTTTGCGAGGATTATAAGTTGCCACCGTTTTGCGGGTTGCCGTTGAAGTCATCCATCCCCTCACGCGTGGAGGAGTTTCTACCATTATATACTACGCGCACGAAGCGGTACTTGGCACGGGAGCGGTGGGACCCCTCTGTAGAGCCCAGATAAAGCTTATTAGCCGATATGAGTTTGGCGTGGACAGAGGCAACTGAAGCCTGACTCTCTACAGGCCATGCGGCATAGTCTATCCGCTGGTTATTCCAGAAGAAACCGTCCTTGTCCAGGCGGAAGTGTTGAGGGGCAGTATTGGTAAGCCGCTGATAAGGCACGCCACTATATCCTCCACCAGACCAGAGCGGGGCCAGGTAAAGCCAGTCAACATACGAGCTGCCTGTAGCCACACGCGGGTAGTAAACATTGAATGCCCAAGGGTCCCAGTTGATTCCGTTGAGACCGATGCTGATGATGTTGTCCAGACCAATACTCTTGGAATTATCCTCGCGATCTATGAATACGCAGTTGGTAAGGTCCATATCGGTCTCGATAAAATCTCCGGCAGCAAAGTTCAAATCCTCAATCATCATTCGCGGCCAGGGGTATCCATTGAGGTCGGATGCTTGTTGCGCCTCATCGATCACATCTTGGGGAATCGGCTGATAGTTCACCTTCAGCACTTCCATCGTTACTGTCTCCGAGCGGGTTTTATCCCCATTTGCCAATTGGGCCTCCAGCTGGAAGACATAGGTTCCCTGCCGCAAACCGCCTTGATCCGAATAAGGATTGTAATTATACACCTGGCTTGCGTAAGTAATCTCTTCGCCGCCCGGATTGGTTGGCAGTACAGTGAGGGAAACGGCTGTTGCGTCTTCTTCGTTTGGTTTCTTCACCCAAAGCTTCCAGGAAGCTATCCTTTGCGAAATGTGCGCTGCCGTCATGAGGATAGGGAAAGGAGGCTGCGTATTTCCAGGGTCATAATTGCAAGGGAGCATCTTCATGGAAATCATCATGTCCGAAACAATCCGGACAGGAGTTTCGAAGTAGCGGTCAAAGACAGAGTTGTAGACGTGGGCCCGTACGGTCATGTAACCCAGCACAGGCAGGTTGTCAGGTATGGTCCACGAGACGTTGTCGCGGAGCGTAGGGGCAGAGGATGGAATGGAATAAGGGATAGTGATTTCCCTTTCGGTCCCGGAATTATCCAAGTAGACCAAAGCCAGCTCCACCTTGGTGATGGCAGCGGCAGTGGAAGTGAAATTCAGCTCAATATCCATCCTGTCGCCCTCATGCAGCTGGCCGCTGTTTTCCACGGTAATCTTGCCGGTGATGTCACCGATGCTCTCCTTGTCCTTAACACAGCGGACGGCCGTCATCTTCTCACTGCCACTGTTTAGATTCACGCGTCTGATGGTGCTTCCGGCATTGAAAGACCAGCCGACCTTTTTATCTTCCGTACTAATCTGGTTGCTTCCCAACTTGCCTCGCGAGAAATAGGTGCGGCTGGGATAGTACAAATTGTTACCATTCGTAAAATAGTCTGTCGGCAACAAGGATACCATCATCAGGAGCTCGGTCATGTTGGGAAGCCGGTAGCCGGGAGGACAGTAGTCGTTGTGCTCCGATACGGCAAAATTAATATTGTCCAGCGAAATTTGCGGAACCTCTCCGTCGGCATACACCAGAGTGTTTTTACTCTGCGCGGTAAGGGTCAGGTACACGCAGTTATGCAGGGAATACTCCTCGTGATAAGGAAGATCCTCAGCCGTGTATTCCCGGATAGACCGGGGATTCAGCCGGCTGAACTTGATGGTGTAAGATCCGTCGTCATTTTGCCAGGCTTTGCCGTTGGGGTCTTCTCCCTGTTCAAAGTCGTAGTACTGGTCGGTCATCAAATCGAAGGGAGCGCTGCTGATGTCCTTGGTTTCACTACCATCGCGCCAGGTGCCGATGTTGCGTAAGCAGCGAACAGATGTAGTGCTGTACCATTCCAGGAGATTGGAAGTCCACCAATGCTGCTGATAGTTCGATTTGGTCGCTCCCTCTTCGGCTCGGAGGATATCCGGGTCGTTGAGGTCCTGGCTGCTCACGGTGCTGGAAACGGTAGCCGACCGCCACTCTGTGGGGACGGTGGACAGGGCGTTCACCGGCTGGTAAACCCGGGCAGTCTGGGAGAGGGCCTCATTGCCAACCCACATGCCCACCAGCTGGTTGATGGAGGCCGTGTACCAGCGAAGCTCGCTCTGGTCCATTTTCCCGTCACCATTATTGTCCCTATTGCGGGAGAGGCAGGCATAAGCCAAGTACCGGTAGTCGTCCTTCAGGTCCGGCGTATTGTTGTCCACTTCATAGTCCAGGTATTGGCTCCATTCCTGCGTGGAGCCGGAGGTAAGACCCCAGAGGCCGGCCGTATTCAAACGGCCGTTCTCGTCGTCAGAGTAAAGGATTGCACCGGGAGGAAGGCCAATCCCACTCGGCCACCAGGCCCAGCCTGCGCTCTCGGCACCCTTATGCAGGTTGTCATTGTGTTCGGTGCCCCAAAGGGAATTAAGATCCGGCGCGTGAATATTGTAGATGGTCTGGATGGACTGCTGGATAATGGAATGGCTGGAAGTAATCACATCGCTCTGACGGTCCGCGCTGTACTGGGTGGCCGAAAGGATGTGGAGTTCCCGGGGCTTGGCATTCACGAACTGCCGCCAGAGATTGGGGTCTACAGTGGGCGTATTGGCAGTGGGGTCGGTTTCGTAATAATACTCGTTCACGTATGCCGTAACACGGATTTTACCGGAATTGTCGAACAGATTATTGGATTCGCCGGCTGCTTTTTTTGAAGTCTCACAGAACAGCAGATTCACCAGCTGGTTCACGTTCATCAGTGTTCCGTCGGCATACGCCTCTGAAGTCGGGTCCCAATCGGGGTCATATCTGCCGTCGCCAGGATAAGCCTGACGGGTTTCCACATAATTCCCGTATTGATCTTTTACATTGAGAGTAAACAGCACCCACTCGTAGTCTGTCCGGTCATTCGGTATCTCATAATAACCCGTATTGGTATTCAGCGTGGCGCCCCCTTCGTCGAAAGGCGTTTTTATGTACCAGGAGAACTTTCCCCGGCTGGTCCACATACCATCGTCTTCGGCAAGGGCTTCATTGTAATTGAAAGCCATGCTGTGATACTCGTAGTGCGCATCGCAGTTGATGATACTGTCGGTTGTAAGCAGCAGTGAACCTTCCTGGCCGGGCTGGGTTTCTTTTTTCGTGTACCCGTCATCTTTGTCTCCCCGCACCTCAATATTGATGCTAGTGGAATTGTTGATGACGATATCATAGGTATAGGAATTCCCCCGCAGGGTATTATAGTCGTCGTAATTGGGCCCGGCAGTAAAATCTCCCAGATGCACGGTGAACTGAGCGTTGGAAGTAAGGGCCTGGGCAATACCACTTTCAATTTCGGTGATACCAGTGCCGTTCAGATTCAAAACTGCATCGAACCTGACATAGGTGGAGTTGTCGTTGGCAAATACCCAGGCTCCGTTCTTTTTATATCCGGCGTGACTGGTATCATCTGTTTTTTCCTGGAGCTCCCGGAGATAGTAGTTATTGCTGATATCACTTCCCCAGTCACCGGAACTGTAAGTACTCACGGAGCGTTTGGGAGAGAGCTGGTTCTCCATCATATAAAAAGAGAACACTTTCCAGGTATAACCGCCATCACTCTCCTCTCCCTCAAAGTAGGAGTTGTCTATATCGAAATAATCTTGAGGGGAATTGGGATCACCGGACTGCCCTTCATCCAGCCAGCCTTTTGACGGAACACGGTACACCTGCCAGTTGCGGGCGGTGATGTTATCAATATAAGTAGGATTGCCGCGTACGCGGAATTTAACCTTGGCGTCCAAGGGTTTCAGGCTAACCTTATAGGAATCATTGTATTGAGGAGTTTGGCCACTCATGGCTCCCCACCTCATATCGGCAGTGCTCACGGAGGTCAGTTTCCCCATCATCAGGAACAGGTCGGTACGGTTAACTACCGCCTGATCCAAACCCACCTTTATGCTTTGGAACTTGGAAAGGGTTGTGATTTCATCGGTAAGGTATGCGACGGGGTCTTCCTCCCCGTCCAAATTGGTGACAGCGTTTTTCACGTTGGCCAGCAAAACCAAAGTGCAGCCCGTTTGTGCCTCCGTGGAAATCTTCACTACACCTTTGGTTTGTTTGTTGGAATTAATCTCCGACAAGGATACATTATCTACCCACCAGCCCTCATTGGAACTTTCAATCAGGCTGGTAATGGAAGTGGTATTCAGGTGCTCGTAGGAAAAATAACGCCGATAGAAGCGAGTTCCGTCACTCTTGAAAATCATGACATAGAGGTCATGAACGCGCGATTCGTCGGCCCGGTTGGCTGTTGCCTTGGTGTTTATATCCACCTCTAAGGGACCGGAAGCGCCGAAGCCGATACACAGCGTTACCGGCGTCCCCTCCGGCAAGCTGTTCGGACTGGGTTCCAGTTCGTTTTCCAAGCAGGAAGGGGCGGCCAGAATGGCAGCCAGAAGGAACACGTATATGCGAATCAAACGTTTCATGCCCAATCAATCAAACTCTACTGATTCTGTTTTCTCTACCCAGTTGGCCACTTCGAAGTTGAACGAAATCTCCTCACCCCTGCTGATGCGGACTTCTATCTTCAGGAACTGATTGCGGCCCAGGGAGGTTATGTCCTGCGAAAGACTGTTGTGGACAGGGAGGTCGGTAAATGTGTGGTATTTGTCCGCCACGGAAAAAGAGATGTTGCACAGGTATCTCCTGTAACCGCCCTGCATCTCTGCTATGCTGGGAAATACAAGAAGCGGATTCAGAGAGGCCTCGTTCACGCCCTCCTGTATAGGGATATCCGACAAGGTTTGGGTGGGGAAAGTTAACATCCGGTTAGTTCCGGTGACATCGTCACCAGAATGCTGGAATACATAGCCCTGCGTAGGATTGATGCTGGTAATGCTCACAGCGCAGTTGGTGAGCGTCAGCACACTGGCAGTCAAATTCTTAAAAATCACCTGCACTTTAGCCAGGCTGCGGAGCAGTTCCAAATCTACGCTTCCGCTGCCGTATGAATTTACAGAAAGCGTTCCTTTGGCCGAAAGCGGCATACGGTCACCCACGGAGGGAGGGGTGTTGTCGGCCAGTGCAGTATAGACCAAAGCATCCAGTGCGGTAGCTGTTCCAATGGAATTCCAGTCTGGTGAACCGTTCACCGTTAGGCTGGATCCTGTGTTGGCAAACGCATAAACTTTGTAAGTCGCGTTATTCTCAAGGCCTGTAAACTTGACAGTAGCCCTGGTGTCGGAGACGGAGGTAAGGGTGGCGCTGCTCCCCGGGTAGCGTGCGACAACAGACCCTCCGCCCAAAATAAAAATCTTCAAATCCGGAACGCCGTTATCCAGGTATATTCCCCCACCGTCGGCAACAGTTCCGTTGCCAGGAGTGACAGCCCGTGTAAGCGGTTCACCGATTGTGAAACTAAGCTCGACGCCACCCGTTTCCACAGGCGGTTCCAGAGGCTGCGTACAGGAAGCTCCGGCCCAAAGAACCAGAACAGCAGACAGCGGTATGAGCAGTTTCTTAATCAAATTTGAAGACCGGGGGTTTCTGCAGAAACGGGATCCCACTGCGTTGTGATCACGTTCACGTAGATACCGCCCATGCGGATATAAATGTGATAAGTGTACTTTTTCCCCGCCTCCCAGGATGTGATGGCCGACGAATTACCGTCCAGGATGGTTTTAAGGGAGACGGGCAAGTCGTTGATGTTCTGAGTTACCTGGTTTTCATCCACATAAGAGTAGCTCAGCATCAGCTGCGGGTCGTTGCTTTGCGGAGCAAGCGACTGCGGAATCATCATATCCCACCAATCCTGTCCCTGCACGCTGGCCGGACAGGTGTAAGAAGCATCAACTGCAAGGGATTGGCTAATGTTCGTATTCCCGAACAGCTGATTAGTAGTGTTGCGATTCAGGTTGTCCCAGCTGGTGGCAAATCCGGAACTGCCTATTACAAGCTGAAGGGTTCCCCCAACAATCAGTTTCTTGTAGTACAAAGACTTGAGTGTTAGAGCTCTCCCTAAATCGTTGTGCACCACTACACGTATAGCACTTAGCTGATGACTGAACTGGAACGCTACGGTAGCGTCGCCCTCGCTTTTCAGGCGACGCGTGCCTGCGGCCATCAAGTCTGTCTGCTCCGTTTGCGCATCATAGCTGAAGCTTGCGGTGGTTTGCGCCCCACCCGACTTGGTAAACGTACGGTTTGCCTTGTAAGGGTACACAGCAAGGAAATCGTAATAGTCTGTCTCGCTGTTTCCCCAAAGCCAGCCTATGAGCGGGGAATAGGACCAATGGGAAGACGATCCTAATGTAACGGGTGTAGTGGTGCCAAAGGTTATAAAAGAATTCAGGTGCCAGCCGATAACATTGAGCTGTGCGCCCGAGGAAAAAGAGGTACCGTCTATGACGGCGGTTCCTTTGGTTGCATCATCCATCAGCAGCGGCGACCCCGCCTCGAAGCAGATACCGTTCTGCTCCGAAGCGGGTCCGTCCAGTTTGAAGCACCCCGCCAGAAGCAGAGCCCCGCAAACCGCTGCCGATATGCGTACGATGCAATTCATCTATGGATGAATCGATATTAGTTCACGAGATAGTGGTAGCCAGATACTTCAGCCCAAGCATTAACGCTCGCAGTAAACTGAATGGCGTTGGCACCAATTGTCACGTAGTAGGTATAGTGGGTGCCAGGCATCCAACTGGTAATGGCTGTTCCGGCGTTCGTCTTGTTATCAGGATTGGTATTAGTGGTGTCTTCCTTAACAAAACTTGCAAGATTAATTGCGACGTCAGTATAGGTGTTTGTATCCACATTGGGAGCGGTTCCAGTGGAAATGGAGTAAGTGATAACCAGACGCTGGTCAGACGCAGTGGTACCAAGAGCCTGAGGCATAACCACATAGTCAGAGAACAAAGCATTAGCATCAGGTGCTGTTGTTCCGGCGAGACCAGAACCATTGTAAGTAGTGTTGGATGAAACTTCAAGTTCCGTGGTCAGCACACCGTCGGTATTGGCAACGCTGGGGTTATAAGTGGTGGTTGTAGGAGTAGCATCAGGTGTCCAGCCGGTACCGGAGAAAGTGGGTTTGTTGCCATTGCTAGAGTCATAACCAGTGACTGAGAAACTACCCGTATTCTTAATACTTACGAGCTGGGCTTTAATAATTTTCACCGTTGCGTTGGCATCATCCAAAGCTTGATCCTTTTTCACTTTAATGTCCACGAGAGAGGCAATGTGATTAAAATCAAGTTGAACCACGTCGGTAGTCATCGGGGATGCCGTCCGGGAATACTTACTTGCTACCAGAATATCCTGAGCATTGGTGGCCGGAGCACTGAACACAATGTCATTACTGACAAAATTACCAAACGAAGCGCCAGAACCAGCGGAAGAGATAATGTCATTAGCACCATCGGTGTTGCTGTCGACAAACGGAAGCACTGCATAGAAAGAATAGTTGGAGGCATTCTTGTCCCAGAAACGGAGGGGAGAATACGACCAAGCAGTTCCATTGTATGTGACGGCCACGCCATTGAAGACCGTTGAGGTGGTTGAACTAACCGTCTTGGTTCCATAGACGTCAAACTTGTCACCACTGACAAAGCTGGCCGTTCCTGCAGCTCTAGACTTTGTCATAACATCACTCCAAGAACCAAACCCAATGGCGGGAGGGGTGGTTTCCTTGACCTCGTAGGTCTTTGCGCAGGCGGCCAGCGCGAGGGCCGTAACTGCAAGGATCATAATCTTTTTCATACGCATAAAAATAGTTAGTAGTTTGTTAAATAATTGTTTTTCTGTTTTATTATGAGATTCCCAATCAAGTCGGGAATGACGTTTCTGCCGTTTTAGTTTATAATCGTTGCACTTCCCGTTTCCTCTTCCCAATCGCCGATGACGGGGTTGAATCCACCGCTCTCGGCCGGCTGGTCCGGGTCGTCCGGATCGGGCGGGAAGTCGTTTACATCCAGTTCCAGTTCTATAACACCGCCGCTGGGGAGGGCCCGCAGCTGGTCGGTAATATCTACCCGCACATTTTTGTACTTACTGTTGCTGTAAGTGATATTCAGCACCAGGAAGTGCCTGCCCTCGGGCGCGGCGGCCGCGCTGGCATCGTCCAGCGGATTGCAGCCGGGGATGCCGAAGGTGAGTACGCGGCCACCCAGCAGGTTGGGATCGGCCTCTTTGTTCACAAAAATGTCGAAGGGGATGCTCACGGACACCAGGTTGTTCAGGCCGGTTTCCAGATCCGTTCCTTCGGCCACGCCGGTGAGGGCTGCACCGCCCATGCTGCCGATTACCCGGCCGTCGTTATTCAGCAGCCGTACCTGAACCAGGTAAATCATGGTTGCCGGATGCAGATTCCCCTTAATGCGCACCACATAGCGCCCGTCCACCAACTCGTAATCTTCCGGACGGTCCGATATCACATGCCCCGGATCGTACAGGGCCATCAGCTCGTCGGGCTGGAAGGTCACGGGCTCGTTCTCCGGATCGCTTACATCGGCCTTGGTACCCACCGACATCTTCTGGGCAACGGTACGCACCGGCAGGGATGCCCGGAGACCGGACGATATCACACGGGTGTACGCCTCTACATGCCCCATTTCGCCGTCGGAGCGGAACAGCACCACCGACGAATTGTTGCTGTGGAACAGGAAGTCGTGAACGCCCACCGTCACAGGCGCCTCCGCCTTCAACCCCATGAAATTGTAGGTTTGGCTGGAGACGCGCTGCCCGTCGGGGCCCAGCGTATAGGTGTGCATGCGGATGCCCTCCGGCTCGCTATAGCCCAAATCTCCGTTCACCTCCGTACTCCACTCGTACTCCCAGCGGGTTTCCCAGTCCACCTGCCAGATCATCTCGGCCTGGAATTCCATGTCCATTTCCAGGCTTACAGATGCCTCCACCGCCTTCCGCAGGTGCAGCGGCGGCTCTATCCCGCACGAGGTAGCCACGAGCAGGAGATTCAGCAGCGGTATTATGGCATGGACGCTCATCTGCGCTTTCTGTTAAACAAATCTATGCCGATGGAAAGGTACACTTTGGTGGGTCCCAGCCAGATGAGCCGCATGTTGCGCTCGGTAAATTCGGCGGGATTGCCGGCGTAGTCGTAGTAGTACCATCCGGTGGCGTCGTAGCCGTACACATACGGGTCGTACAGGGCGTATAACAAACCCAGTGCCACTCCCATATCCACGTAAATCCGGGCCTTGCGGGGAGCCCATTTGAAGCCGACGCCCAGCGACAGGCCCACAGCCTCCCCCTGCCAGCCTTTCCCTTCCCAGCCGATGCCGAAGTTACCCATATTGCCGCTGGCAAGCAGATATATTCCCCGCCGGCGGTTTTCCCGAGGCTTGAAGTAGCGACGGCCCCACACGGTTACGTTATGCACCTGCATGAAACGATGCGTGTCGTAGTGTTTCCACATGGGCCACTCTACATCCAGCCCCATGCTGTAATGCGGGCCCGAGGACGGATAAAACTCCAGGCTCACATTGGGAATGGACGTAAGGCCATAGTGCGGGATGTAGGTTACATCGAAGGCCAGGTTGGTGCTTACGCCCAGCACGGGCCACAGAGGTTCATCTGTTGCCGCATGGCTTTTGATTTCCCCCGCAAAGAGGAGAACCAGAAGCAATATGACCGGGCGAAACCGCATTTTTAAGTTAAATAATAAATACCCCCCTTACCTGTACCCATGTACAGATATCGGCTTGGGTTACGCTATATCGCGTATAAATTATTGCAAAGTTATATATATATTATTCATTAACCTATAGAATACTAGCCGAGCGTGTTTCAATAGCCCAAAAAATCATATTAAAATTTGGATTTTACGGGTTCATTTTGTATATTTGAAACATATTTGCAATAATAGGATTTATCATTCATTGAAATGGATAACACGCTGTTACTGATAATGCTAGTGGCATCGTCCATGGAAATGGCCATCTGTTTTGGCTGTTTCATGGTCCTTTTGCAATTCCGCCACCAATTCTGGGACCTCGCCCGGAGAATCCTTGCGTTCCTTACGATATTCTGCGGGATCATGGCTTTTTTCAGGGTATTTGTCATTGTACACTCGCCGCTCCAGAACGGATTCACAGAACTGCTTCCTCCTGCCAATGTACTATTGGTGTTAATCACCCAAGGCTTCCTGTATTTCTATCCGCGCACGCTCATGGAGCCCACCTGGCTCCGATGGAATAATCCCCGGGTATATTGGCTTGTTGTTCCCCTAGTACTCATCACTATCGGCTTCCTGTTTTTTATCGGCCAATGGACGAGGCTTCACGCTTTCCAGGATATTGTGGAAACCATGAGCAAACCGGATGTACTCATCCGGGTTGTTGCCCTGGATATGATGCTCCCCTTCAGCATCATATATCTGTTCCTGCCTTATAACTGGCGGCTAAGCGGCGCCTCACTCAGCTGGATCCGGCTGTATTCGGTGGGCGCCTTTGGATTTTTTGTGCTGCATACAGTCTTCTTCCTCACCGGATATCTGCAGCTCCGCATTGTCCAGCAACTGTGGGAAATGGCATTTATGATTATCACCTGCAACTTCGAGCTGCAAGACCGCTTTATCCCCAAATCCCCAACCATAGAAGACACCCCTTCAGATCCCATGGAAGAATCCTGGGGAGAAACGTCACTGTGGGACCGCGTATGCGTGCTTATAGAGAAAGACCAGGTGTGGCGCAATCCAGACCTTACCCTGCCCCTGATGGCCCAGTTCTGCGGAACTAATATCACCTACTTGTCCAATGCCATCAAGGAAAACACCGGAGGCGGTTTCAACACCTACATCAATAAGGTGCGCATCCAGTTTGTAACGGATGCCATGCGAAAAGACCCTCGGCAAGATATGCAGCAGCTCTGCTACGAAGCCGGCTACCGCTCCCGCACCACCGCCTGGCGCAACTTTAAGGAAATAGTGGGCGTCACCCCCACCGAATTCCGCCTGTCACTCACCAAGTAAGAATGGTAATGATACGTAACGGCCCTCCTTACGGGGCCGTTTCCTGTTGTTAGGCCACCACTGTCGGTAATAGACTTTTTGCTGCAGGCCGGACCGGGCGGCTTCCCCTGCCTCCGGGGGCGATTCGGGCCGCTTTTGCCCCCGAATGCACATTTCGCCCCAAGTCGGGGGCATTTCGGGCCGTTTTTGCCCCCCGGGCGTCCCTAAATGTCCACCCCGCCTAAAAAGAAACTTTTAAAACACACTGAAACTGCGACAAAACTGCGACCATACTCTTAAGGACTTCGGCTGGCTCAATGCAAATACCGATATAATAGACATTTTCGGTTGGTGATTCCTTTATAATTTGCTGATTTATTGAGTTTTGCGCAAATTAGAAGAAAATCGTTTCTTCTAATGAGTGATTAAGGTAAATATAAAAGGGTGTCGAAGCTTACCCATTCAGTGTGCCGTTGATTTGCCGTGTTGACACGTATAATGCACAGAAGGCCGATTTCATGTCAATACGGCGACTAAAACGCCCTTTTTGCCAAGAAACTTAGCCGTATTGACGCACAGAATGCACAGAATGGTGATTGTGTGTCAACACGGCTCTC
>CAMJKI010000007.1 GCA_946406355.1 uncultured Bacteroidales bacterium
CCAATTAAACCAGGCATTGGTGTTTGTTAATTAATTGTTACTTAATAATTTAGCCTACAATTGGAGGCCACATGGGCGCAATTGCGGACCGCAAAGATACAACTAATTATTTGATTTTCCAAAACTTATCAACAGGTTTTTTCACAGGCCCGGTCACTCCCGGCACGCCATCCATGCAAAACGTAATCCATTCAGCTGTAAACAATTAAACGTTTCCCGGTGCAATCTAATTTGCACCGGGAAACACTCATTTGGCTGATTATCAGACAGTTCCATTTCGCAAGCTACCTCAAATACGGCACCAGGTCCAAATTACCGGAACAAACCGCCGTGGACTATTGTAATGCCAGACAACCGGCTATACATTGTTTCCCACACATGGTTTTGTAACTGATCCCAGAAGACTTCGGTGCCCGCATTATCGACGTAATATGCTGGCACCGGAGAAAAAACTGTCATAGGGCACCACCACAACTGTCACAGACACCTACGACACTGATCCGGCTTTTTCGAGCAAAAAACTAAAGCACACTTTTGCCCTCCCGAAGGCTGAACCGTGCTTTACACCCGTGCCGATAGATAGGGTAAAGCACAATTAGAACCCTAGAAGGCCCATAGTGTGCTTTAGTACTTATCATCGAACGGCCGAAAAACAAGCATCCGGGCACGGAAACAGGCCGTATTCGTGCCCGGATGCGGGAATTCGGTAAGGGGGGCCGACCGTTACAGCCGGTCGATATCGGCCCAGCCGAAGCGGGCGGGGAAGAGCCAGGCGCGGTCCGTGTGCTCCATTACGCCATTGTCCAGAGAGATACGGGGACATTCGGCATAGGCGCGATCCACAAAGCCGGGGTCGTCAAGATGGTCCTCCCAGCCGCGGAAGAGTTCCGTAACTTCCGGGATGTAGCGCTCCATTTCGGCGCAGATGGTGGCGGCTTTCCAGATGAACACGCCGCTGTTCCAGAAGAATTCGCCGGTGCGGAAAAACACCTCGGCAAGCTCCTGCGGCGGCTTTTCCGTGAAGGTTTTCACCTGCAGGGGGCCCGCCAGATTATGGGCGTTCCGGCCTTCCTTCACCTGAATGTAGCCGAAGCTCACCTCCGGCGTCTTGGGCACTACGCCCAGGGTCATGAGCACGTCGTTTTGCTCCACATAAGTGCAGGCGTCCAGCACAGTGCGGGCAAACAGATTCTCGTCCCGGATAACGGAATCCCAGGGGGTAGCAATAATCACAGCCTCCGGATCCCGCCGCCTGAGTGCATAGGCCGAATAGGCCATGCAGGGGGCCGTACCGCGCGGATAAGGTTCCAGCAGCAGATTCCGGGGCGGCAATTCCGGAAGCACCTTCCGGGCTTCATCGGCAAAGCGGGCCAACGTTACCACCAGGATGTGGTCCTGAGGCAACACCCGCAAAAAACGTTCATAAGTAACCCGAAGCTGGAATGGAGAACCCGTTCCGTCGGCCATTATAACGCAATACCTGTGATTAGGCATATTAATTTATTAGGTATACAGAGGAATCCAGGCCTGAGGAATGTAACGGACCGTGGTTTCCTGTCCGTTGAACAGCACCGACACAATATCGAAGAATACTTCCCGGCCGGCCAGATTCTTATTGTTCAAATACTTAAGGGCTGCAGCGGAAATCCTTTTCCGCTTTACGGAGTTAACTTGGTCGTCAATGGACGTTGTGACGGGGGCCTTGCGTGCCTTCACTTCCACGAAGTGCAGGCCGTCGGCAGCTTCGGAGACTATATCTATCTCCAGATGCCCTCCCCTCCAGTTCCGGTCCAGGATCTGATGTCCCCTAGTTTGCAGGAAATCGCACGCCATCTGCTCTCCCAGTTCTCCCAGCTTACTGGTGTTTAGTACGTTCATTCAGGTTTATTAGGTTTAGTACAGTCTATCAGTTTTAGCCAAATTTTACTACCGTAACGCCGGAACCGCCAAACTGGACCTGTTCGTCCGCTACGGATTTGACGCCCGGTACCGTCCGCACATATTTCTGGATTTCCTCGTGCAGGGCGCCCGTCCCTTTACCATGCAAAATTCGCACCGAACTTACGTTTAGCATGATGGCATCGTCAATATATCGCATCACCTGCTCCAGGGCGTCGTTTACGCGCTCCCCACGTACGTCCAGCTCCATCTTAAAACGGGCCTTCCGCTCCTGCAAAGCCGCATCGTACACAGCTCTGGGACGGTTTTCCACCGGTTTGGAGGCCGCCTTGAATTCATTGGAAGTAATGCGTTCTACGCGGTCCAAGGGCAGTTTCGTGGTGATATTACCCACAATTACCGTCACCGCCTTGGTGGACACTTTGGACACTTCGCCCACCAGGCCGTTATCCTTTATCCGCACTTTTTCGCCCACCTTCAAGGGCGCCTCCCGGAAGGCCTGGAGTTTCCTGGCTTCGGCCTCTTCCTGTTCCATCTTCTGCAGGGTTTCGGCCGATGCACGGCGCTTCTTCCGCTGCATCTCCCGCTCCTTGCGGTCTTTAACGGTGCGCAGTTTCTTGTCGATATATTCGTCGCGGGAACGGCGGCTGCTGGCCAAGGCGCCCAGGAAGCCCTGCAACTCTTCGCGGGCCTCGCGGGTTTCCGCCTTGCCGGCCTGCGACTCGCGGATGGTGCGAATGGTGCTTTCTACCTGCTTGTTGGCGTCCTTCACTATCTTCTCGGCCTCCTGACGGGCCTCTTCCAGAATGTTCCGGCGCATGTCCTTGATATCCTCCAGCTCCTTCTGGTAACGGTCGGTAAGGGTATCCAGGGTTTTGTCCGTAGCGCGGATCTTGGTGAGCTTTTCGTCCAGGGCGCGGCGGTTGCGGGCTATCTTCCGCAGGTTCCGCTCAATGCCCACATACTGTTCGCCGGCACGTTCTTCGGCATCCCGCACAAGGGCTTCCGGCAGGCCCATCTTGCGGGCCAGCTCAAAGGCGAAGGAGGAGCCCGGCAGGCCCATCTCCAGCTGGAACAGCGGCGTAACCGTAGCGGCATCGAACTGCATGGCGCCGTTCACCACGCCCGATTCGGCACCGGCGGCATACAACTTCAGGTTGGTGTAGTGGGTAGTTATAACGCCATATGCCCCACGGGTGTCCAGCTCGTGCAGGATAGCCTCGGCAATGGCGCCGCCGGCCGCCGGTTCCGTACCGGAGCCAAATTCGTCTATGAGCACCAGCGTACGGCCGTCGGCCACCTTCAGCAGCTGCTTCATGTCGGAGAGGAAGGAGCTGTAGGTGGAAAGGTCGTTCTCCAGCGACTGGTCGTCGCCGATAGAAACCATAATTCTGTCAAACACAGGCAGTTCCGACGTCTCCGAGGTAGGGATGAGCATCCCCCACTGGAACATGTACTGCAGCAGGCCCACCGTCTTGAGGCACACGCTCTTGCCGCCTGCGTTGGGGCCGGAAATCAGCAGGATGCGCTTTTCCGGCGTAAGAGTTACGGTAAGCGGGACAATGGACTTTTTCTCCCGCCGGAGACTGCGTTCCAGCAGCGGATGGCGGGCCTTCCTGAGGCTCAGTTCCCCGCTCTGGGACAGCAGCGGCATACCCGCAATAAAGTCCAGCGCCACGTGCGCCTTGGCCATATTGAAGTCCAGTTCGCCCACAAAGGTAGCGCCAGCCTTCAGCTCCGGCACATAAGGGCGCAGGAAGTCGGAGAATTCGCGCAGGATGCGGGCAATTTCCCGCGTTTCGGCAAAGTGCAGGTCCGAAATCTCGTTCTGCAGGGCCACAATTTCGGCCGGCTCCATGAAGGTGGTTTTGCCCGTGGCCGATTCGTCGTACACAAAGCCGGCAAACTGCCGTTTCTTGGCGGCCGATATGGGAATGAGCATCTTTCCGTCGCGGATGGCCACGCTGGCATCGGCATCGGTGAAGCCGTCCTGCTGCGCCTTCCGGAGAATGGCGTTCATCCGCTTGGAAATGTTGATTTCCTGTTCTTTGATGCTGCGGCGGATGGTGTACAACTCGTCCGACGCCGTGTCTTTGATTTCCCCGTGGCGGTCCAGAATGGAATCTATCCGGCGCATCACATCGACCGGGGCGGTAATACCGGAAGCCAGATGCTGTAAATTGGGGTAGATGCCCTCCTTAACGGTATGGAAGAAATGCAGCGCCTTCCGGAGCGTATCCAGCAGGGTGCGCAGCTTTCCCAAGGAAAGCAAGTCGATGGAAGCGCTGTTCCCGATGGGTTCCAGGAAAGGCAGGGCGTCTATATATCCGCTGGTAGGGAAGCTGTCCTCGAACATGAGGATGAGGCGCATTTCGTCGGTAAGCAGGTGCCGCTTGTGGATTTCTTCGCCAACAGTACAGAAATCCTCGTTCTCTACCCGCGCAGCGGCATAGTCCGTTGAACAACGGTCCTGGATGGCCGTCCGCACCTTGTCGAACCCCAGCTTTGCTTCCAGCCTTGCGTCCATTATTCCTCCTCTTTCTGGGTAATGGCCCCGCCAACCAGCTCCCGCAATTCCTGCGGGTCTTTCACCGTGCGGATTTCCCCTGTGCGAACGAAGGAGATCCGGCCCGTTTCCTCGGATACCACAATGACGGCTGCGTCGGAATTCTCACTCATGCCGATGGCGGCCCGGTGGCGCATGCCGTAATGCGCCGGAATGTCGGTGCGGTCGGTCATGGGCAGCTGGCAACGGGCGGCCACAATGCGGTCGCCCTGAATGATCATGGCGCCGTCGTGCAGCGGTGAATTTTTAAAAAAGATGTTCATCACCAGGCGCCGGTTGATTTCGGCATCGAAGCGGTCGCCGGTAGACATGTATTCGTCCAGGGACGATTTCTTCTGCAGCACGATGAGGGCGCCGGTATGCTCTGCTGCCATGGCGCGCACAGCCTCTGAAAGTTCCACAACGGCACGGGAACCCATCTCTTCTTCCTTGATACCCAACAGCCTGTTAAACAGGTCCCCGGTTCGTTTTGCCAGGCCGGAATTCACCGCCAGACGGTTGAGCAGATGGCGGATTTCCGGCTGGAACAGAATGATGATGGCCAGCACACCCACATCCAGGAGGGCGCTTAGCAGCACCGTCATCATGCGCATATTCAGGGCCTTTACCACGGCCTGGACCACCAGCAGAACTACCAGTACCAACACGATATTGAGCACGGTGGAGTCGCCCTTGATGCTGCGGATGAGGAAATAGATGATGCCGGCCACCATCAAGATGTCCAACACATCGGCCCACCCGAAGCTGAGGAATCCGAATATGCCCAACAGTTGTACCATGGACTACAAAGATAGCGATTTTATCGCAATATATCGTTGAGGATACTGCTGGCGGCTTCGCGGGCACCTTCACCGGGACCCTGGATTACCAGCGGATAGGGATGGAAGGCGCTGCGCACGATAATGGCGTTTTCCGTGCCGCGGAGATGATAGGCCGGATGCACGGGCGGCACATTCCTTATGCCGATGCTGGCCCTGTAACCGCCTTCAGCCTTTTCCAGAGATGCCACAAAGCGGCGGCGGAAACCCTGGGCTTCGGCCTGGCGAGCCGCTTCGGCAAACTGCGGTTCGGCGGCTTCCAGGCCTTCGTAGAAGCGTTCCATCGGCACGTCGAACAGTTCGGCGGGGATTACTGGAGCTACCTGCACATCGGCCTCTTCCAGCCTTACGCCGGCTTCGCGGGCCAGGATTAGCAGCTTCCGGAGGGCATCCCGGCCGCCCAGGTCCATGCGCGGGTCCGGTTCGGTGAGCCCGGCTTCCTGGGCCTTCCGTACCAGGGAGGCAAAGCTTTCCCCGCCGGGGCGGTAATCGCTCAAAATCTGGTTGAGCGTGCAGGAAACCACGGCCTCTATGGACAGCACTTCGTCGCAGCTGTTGGCTCCGCGGGCGATGGACTCCAGCATGGGCAGGGCGGCGCCCACGGTGGTTTCGTAGCGGAAAAAGGCACCGTTTTCCCGGGCTGCTGCATGCAAGGATGCATACGTAACATAAGGAACGGCGAAGGAACGGCGGTTGGAAGACACCACGTTAAGCCCGGCGGCAAACAGCTGTGGATAGCGCTGATACAAAGTTTCGCTGTTGGTGCAGTCCACGAATACGGAGCCCTTGGGGGCGCGGGCACAGACGGCATCTACATAGTCTCCCTCTTCCGAAGGGAGACCGGGACGGCCACTCATGTCTATGCTGTAATGGCGGGAGTTGGCCACTCCCACGATCCGGATAATCTTGCCGGTGCGTTCGGCCACGGTGGCGGCACTCTGGCCCACCATTTCCACCAGCGCCTTCCCAACGGCGCCGTAACCGGCGATGAACAGATTCACCTGTTCTACGGGCAAAGTCTCGAAGAATGCCCTGTGCAGCGCCCTGAGGGCAGGGATTTCCACTGCGGGACGCACTGTAAGGAGCACGTTCCCGTCTTCTTCCCACACGCGCAGCGGGGCGATGCCGGCTCCCGTGAGGGCGGCCTCCACGTCCTGGACGGCGCTGCTTCCCACCAGGCAAAGCTCCACTATGGAGTCCCGCTTCTGTGATGCCAGACCCACGTTTTCGCTCTCCCGTGCGGCGGCCGAAATTACGGTCTTGCCGCCGTCCGGAGCAAAGGTGTTAAGGATTTCTATGGCGATGCCCGCCTCCATGGCCGGGGCCACCGTGGGGGCATACAGCACCTTGGCACCGTGTTCGGCCATCTGCAGGGCGGCGTTGTAAGTCATTTCGGGGATGGTGCGGGCCCGGGACACCTGTTTGGGGTTGGCCGTCATGATGCCGGGCACGTCGGTCCAGATCTGGAGACTTTCGGCCTGCAGGGCGGCTGCATACAAGGCGGCGCTGTAGTCCGATCCGCCGCGCCCCAGGGTGCTTACGCCGCCTTCCGGGGTTCCGCAAATGAATCCGGGAGCCACAAAGATATCGGCCCGGTTCTCCCTTACCGCTTCGGCTATATTTCTGTAGGTGAGGCCCAGGTTGCCCTGAATCACCAGCTTCCGGGAATCCAGCCAGCAGGTGCGGTAGCCGTCGGCCTCCAATTTGGCGGTTAGGATGGTGGTGGAAAAGATTTCTCCGTAAGTGACCTTTTCCGGGTCCGGCGCAGTAAGCATTTCCCGGAACAGGGCATCTGTCCGTTCCAGCATGCTACGGCGTTCGGCTCCGGTGAAAAGGCGCGTCACAATGTCCCTGTGCCGTTTTTTCAGCTCTTCCAGGGGTTCCAGATTGCCGTCGGCTATTTGCAGCAAAGCATCGGTGCAACCACTGATGGCCGAACTCACCAGCACCACACAACCCTTAACGGTCTCCTTTCCCACGATGTCCAGTACGCGGGAAATATTGGTAGCGGAAGCAACGGAAGATCCGCCGAATTTTAATACCCGAAACATATTGCTGCAAAGTTAGCAAATATTTGCATTTGCCCATGCAGCGGAAGGGCGGCCATTTAGAGCAAATCGCCGAATTCGTGCACGCCCGTGAGGCCCTCGGTGAGGGTAACGGCCACCACGGCACCCACGGCCAGCCCCTCGCGGGAGAAGGCTTCGTGCCGGAAGGTGAGCTTATCGCAGGCCGATTCATACGTAACCGTATGGATGCCAGGCACCTCCCCTTCGCGGATAGCGGTGATTTCCGGCGTTACGCCCAGGCCTTCCTCAACCAGTTTGCCCAGCGACTTGGCCGTTCCGGACGGCGCATCCAGTTTGTGAATATGATGGACTTCCTCAATAGACGGCGTATATCCGGCCCCTTTCAGCAGGGCCGATGCCTTCTTAACGGCGGCAAACAGGGCATTCACGCCCAGGGAGAAATTGGAAGCATAGATGAGCGGCGTGCCGGCTTCCTCGAAGGCCTTGAATACATCGGCCTCTATGTCGTTCCAGCCGGTGGTCCCCACCACGGCCGCCTTGAAGTGTTTGGCAATGAAGGGGTAATTGGCCCGGAAAGCGTCCGGTGTAGTGAAATCTACACACACGCACTCCCTGGCCACCGCCGGGTCCGTAGCCGTAATGTCCTCACTGGCCTCCACCAGCTCTATCCCCCGCTTTTGGAGCTCCTTCTCTATCATGTGGCCCATCCGGCCGTATCCGCTGATAATTACCTTAAGCATACTCTTGCTGCTATTTGCTTAATTCTTAGACACTTATGTTTTTCTCCCTGTGATTCCGGTTACAGGGACGATTACGTAAGTGCCTGATACATACGTATATACTGTTCTACGGCTGTCTCCAACTCTGCCACCGTCACCTGTTCATCGTCCCGGTGGGCATGGCGGATGCTGCCCGGGCCGCAGATGATCTTGTGGCCGAAGCCGCCAAGGTGCGGGGCGTCCGTGCCGAAGGATGCCGGAGCGCTTTCAAAGCCTGGCAGCGTAACATAGCGTGCCGGCTGGTCGCCGGAACCGTTGGGCATGACCGTGATACGCGGTCCGGCCATCTCCTGCATCCAATCCTGCACCGCCTGATGGGAAACGAAAGTAGTGCGGAAATAAAGGCGGCAGGTGAGCTTGGGAGACAGGATGTTCTGCGGATTGTCACTGTGCAGCAGGCCGATGTTCCAGGTGGTTTCTCCCAGCTCCGGATCCAGGCCGAAGTCCTTTGCTTTGAGCTTATTGTAAAAAGCATTGAACAGCTCCACAGCGCTAACACCATACTGCGGGTAGCCGGAATGGAACGCCTCGCCGGTAAACTCCAGATCGTAGGACTTGGTACCCTTGGAGGCCGATACCATCTTGTTCTCCGTAGGCTCGCCGATAATGAGGAACGGTGCTTGGAATCCGGTTTTGGAAAAAGCCTTGGCCCCCCAGCTGCCGGTCTCCTCCCCGGAAAGCAGCAGCAGCCCGAAGTCCGTGCACCCCTCCGCCTCCAGCTCCTTGCAGGCAGTATACAACGCAAAAATCTGCCCTTTCGCATCGCAGGACCCCCGTCCTGTTATCCGGAGGAGATTATCTCCGGCGGACATGTCCACCCCCGGACGTGGGTAGGGGGAGGGGCCCGCCGCTATAGCGGTGGGAGGGGCCGGAGTGAGCGAAGCGAACGGAGTTCCGCCGGAGATAATCTCCTCCGGAAACGTAGGTGGGATATACGGCGGAACTGTGTCCATGTGGGTACAGAACACCACCTTGGGGGTTCCCCAGGTAAGGAACAGATTCAAGGTGCCGTCGCCCACTTCCATCAGCTGTTTGGCGGGGGCGTCCAGGTGCTCATGGAGCCACAGGGCCATTTCCCGCTCCTTGCCGGAAGTGGAATCTATCTGCAACAGTTCCTTGAAAAATGCAAAATCCATATCGTTATTCGCCCAGCCAGCCATTGGCCAGCAGCACCTGGGCAATCTGAACGGCGTTGGTGGCGGCACCCTTGCGGATGTTGTCGCTCACGCACCAGATGTTAAGGCCGTTCTCCACGGAAGTGTCGCGGCGGATGCGGCCCACAAATACATCGTCCTTGCCCCAGGCATACAACGGCATGGGGTACACGTTGTTGGCCGGGTCGTCCTGCACAATGACGCCGGGCATATCGGCCATCAGGCGACGGACATCGTCCAGCTCAAAAGGCTTGTTGAATTCAATATTGACGCTTTCCGAATGGCCGCCCTTCACCGGCACGCGCACGGTAGTGGCCGATACGGCGATGGACGGATCGCGCAGGATCTTGCGGGTTTCGTTCACCATCTTCATCTCCTCCTTGGTGTAGCCGTCCGGCAGGAAGGAATCGATGTGCGGCAGGATATTCAGGTCGATGGGATGCGGGAACTTGCTGCCCGAACCGCCGGCCCTTTCGGCCTCCAGCTGCTCGATACCGCGCTGACCGGCACCGGTAACGCTCTGATAGGTGCTCACCACAATACGCTTGATGCCGTACGCTTTATGCAGGGGAGCCAGCGGCAGCACCATCTGGATGGTGGAGCAATTGGGGTTAGCAATGATATGATCCTCCGGAGTGAGGACATCGGCATTGATTTCCGGAACTACCAGCGGTACGTTGGGGTCCATGCGCCAGAAGGAGGAATTGTCCACTACATAGCAGCCGATGGCGGCAAACTTGGGAGCCAGCTCGCCGGAAGCCGAACCGCCGGCGCTGAAGATGGCCAGCACAGGCTTTTTGGCGATGGCCTCATCGGCGCTCATCACCGTCCATTCCTTACCCTGGAAAGTTACTTTCTTTCCCCAGGAACGGGACGATGCAACCGGAAGTAATTCTGTAACAGGGAAATGCCTTTCTTCCAGCACTTCCATCATCTTTGAGCCCACCAAACCCGTGGCTCCAACAACTGCAACTCTCATAATACTTTGTTCGTTTTATATTACCTTAAAAGTTCTTCCAGATGTACGCTGCCGGCGGTTTTTTCATCGCGGTACTTTACTATAACCGGGCAGTACAAGTGTACGCCGCTTTCCAGCGGTTTACCGCCACGGACAACGGGTTTGGAACCGCTCACTACCACGGCATTCCGCGGCACCACAACCCGGCCATCGGCATTGCGGCGGATGAATTCGCCGGTGGTGGCATCGAAAATGGCCGTGGAGGAAGTGATGATGACGCCGGAGGCTATCACGGCCCCTTCCTGCACGATGGTACCCTCGTAAATGCCGCAATTGCCGCCCACGAAAGCACCGTCCTCAATGATGGTGGGCAGGGCGCCGGCCGGCTCCAGCACGCCGCCAATCTGCGTAGCGGCCGATATATGGATGTGCTTGCCCACCTGGGCGCACGAGCCGATGGTCACATGGCTGTCTACCATGGTGCCCTCGCCCACATAGGCGCCTACGTTCACATAGGCCGGGGGCATCACGATGGATCCGGGCGCCAGATAGGCTCCGCGGCGGATGCTGCTGCCACCCGGGACAATGCGCACGCCGTCTTCGGCCTTGAACTCACGCACCGGGAAAGTGGCTTTGTCGAAGTAGGAGAACTGCCCCTGGGACATGTCCTTTACGGCTCCCAGCTTGAAGCCGGCCAGGATAACTTCCTTCACCCAGCGGTTCACCTTCCACTCGCCGTCCACCTTTTCGGCCACACGGAGTTCGCCCTTCTCCAGGGCGTCCAGTACCTCGTTGAATTTCTGCAGGGTTATTTCTTCCATAAAGCGTCCATTACGTTTTTCATGAGCTCCTCGGTTTCCAGCAAAGCGGGCACCAGGGGCAGCCGGAGGCTGTTTTCCATCAAACCCAGCTGGGCCATGGCGGCCTTGCCGGGGATGGGGTTGGGCTCCACGAAGAGAGCCTCGAACAGCGGGTGCAGCCGGGCTTCCAGCTCCTCGGCCTTTTCCCATTCTTCCTTGGCGGCAGCCTGCACAAAGGCCGACATTTCCGCAGGGCAAACATTGGAGGCCACGGAGATTACGCCGTCGGCTCCGTCCTGCATCATGGTAAGGGTGTCGTCGTCGTTGCCGGAAAGCACGGCAAAACCTTCCGGACGCCGGGCCAGGATGGTGCGGATTTGCTCCATCTTGCCGGAAGCCTCTTTCACGGCCACAATGTTGGGAATATCCCGGGCCAGGGCCAGGGTGGTTTCCGCATCGCAGTTGGCGCCGGTGCGACCGGGCACGTTGTACAGGATTACAGGCTTATGTGTATGGGAGGCTATCTCCTTGAAATAGGCATAGATACCCCGCTGCGGCGGCTTGTTGTAGAAGGGAACCACCACCAGGAAGGCATCGGCCTCCTTAAGCAGTTCCATATTGGCCAGGGTGCCGTTTACGCTGTTGGTACCAACGCCAACCACCACCGGTTTTCCGGCGGCATGGGCGCGTACTGTATTGTAAACCAGGAGTTTCTCTTCGTCCGAGAGGGTGGGGGTTTCCCCGGTGGTTCCCAGCGGCACCAGGAAATCGATCCCGGCCGCTACCTGTCTTTCCGTGGTTTTTACCAGCGCATCCACATCCACCTTCCCGTCCTTAAACGGAGTGAACAAGGCTGTGCCGCAACCTTTCAATACACTAATAACCATAAAAAAACCAATTTCCGCAAATGTAGCAAATTTTTTAAACAATTGCTACGCATTCGGCCGGACCGGTAAGGTAAACCTCTGTAAATCGGTCATCGGCCCCCGGCTGGAACTCCACTGAAAGCCAGTCCCCGCGGCTGCATTCCATAAAGGTAAACGAAGGGTTATCCAAGAACCAGGTATACACCCATCCGGAAGACTTTTCCTTTGTCCTGGACTATATCCAAAGTCACTGCCCCAAATGCTCTACAAAGTAGCGACCTTATTTGGGAATATCAAAAAAGTCGGCCGGGAGGTCGATATCCTCTTTGAGCTCCGTCACGCGGGTAACCGCTTCGGTGCGGCCGCGTTTCATCTCGGAACGGATAACAATGCCGCCCCAGATCCAGTTGATAATCTTGGCGGTACTCAACATGACCTTCTGCTCCTGGGAATACTTGATGCATTCCTTGCCGAAGCATTCCTCCGTGCCGAGTTCCTTGAGCTTGTACTTTTTGATGTTTTCTTCGGAAATATTGTAAAAATCCAATCCTTCCCGCTCGCTTTCCTTAATCACCTTTCCGTCATCTCCCAGTGTATAAACAGTATCTCCCTCAGCAAAGGAAACGGTGGTGTAATCACCCATCCCTTCCCAATGCAACGTAATGATGGATTTCATTTTGCGGCCATAGTCCACAAACCACATTTCCTGCTCGGAGGTAACCTGACTATCCGATTCCGTGATGGTTTTCACATAAGCTTTTTCGGCACCAAAGTACTTCTTTTCCTGTGCCTGGGCAACTACAGCACCCAGCAGGACAATAGCAATCAGTAATAGTGTCTTTTTCATAATATTATATTATTCAATTACTTCCAAACATTCAGCAGGGCCGGTGAGGTAAACGTCCGTGAAACGGTCTCCGGGAGCCGGGTGGAACTCCACCTGCAGCCAGTCCCCACGACGGCACTGCAGACGATAGGCGATGGCCGATCGGAGTCGGCCATGACGCTCTTCGTCGAGAGGACGGCCATGACGTTCTTCGTCATCCCCGGCCTGACCGGGGATCCCATGCCCATAGGCGGCTAACGCACTGGCGGTGAGGCCCGTGCCGCAGGCCAGGGTTTCGCCCTCCACACCCTTCTCGAAGGTGCGCACATGCAATCCGTCGGCCGCCACCTGCACAAAATTCACATTGGTGCCGATGGGCGCAAAAGCGGCTTCCCAGCGCAGCGGTTTGGCATCCTGCTCCATATTCACAGCCTCTACGTCCTCTACGAACTTCACAAAATGCCGGGTGCCGGTATTCAGGAAATACCCGCCCATCATGGGCTCAATCCCCTGAACGTCAATCATTCTCAGACGGACAGTCCAGAGAGGCATATTCTGTGGGGAAGTTCGCGAAAGCGACGGTTTGGAGAGTATATGCCTCTCCGGACCTTCTAAAACCGTAGCCGAGTGCAGGCCGTCGGGAGCGCGGAAAACGCAGGAACGGGACGGCGGAACCAGGCCCAGCATATCGGCAAAGGCAACTATGCAGCGGCCTCCGTTGCCGCACATCATGCCGCCGCTGCCGTCGGGGTTGTAGAATTCCATGGAGAAGTGCTCCCCGGGAGCGCCTTCGCCCAGAATCATCAGGCCGTCGGTTTTATGCTCCCGGCACAGTTCGCCGATACGGGCAGCCTGCCGGAAAGCCGATACATCGGCCCCGCGGCCGTCCAGAACTACGAAATCGTTCCCGGCACCGGAGAATTTGTACAGTTTCATAGGCGTCCTTTAATGATATCGGCCAGCAGCTTGATACCCGGCTCCATCTTTTCTTCGGCAATGAAAGAGAAATTCATGCGCATGGTGTTGCGGTGGCTGCCGTCGGTATAGAAGAACGAACCCGCCACATAGGCCACACCCTTGGAAAGCGCTTCATCGTAAAGCGCCACTGTGTCAACTTGTTCCGGCAGCGTAAGCCAGAGGAAAAGGCCGCCTTCCGGGTACGTCCAGCGCACCCCCGCAGGCATGTATTTTTCCAATAGCTGCACCATCAGGTCCCGCCGGCGGCGATACTCCACAATGGTTTTCTGCAGGTTGCGGTCCAGCGCCCCGGAACCCATAAACTCCGCCGCCATATACTGGTCGAACACCGGCGGACACAGGTCCAGGCACTGCTTGCAAATGTAAATCTGTTCCAGCAGTTCCTCCGGGCCGATAATCCACCCCAGCCGGAACCCCGGTGCAAAAATCTTGGAGAAACTGCCCAGATGCAGCGTCCGCTCCGGCGCCAGTTCCCGGATAGTGGGCAGCGCCTCGCCGCTATACCGCAGCTCCCGGTACGGACTGTCCTCCACAATGAGCACATCCAGCTCCCTGGCCACCCGCACAATCTCTTCCCGCTCCGCCAGGCTCAACGTCTCCCCCGACGGGTTGTTAAAGTCCGGAATCACATAGATGAACTTTACGGACTGTGCCGATGTTCCCTTTGTGGACCTGGTCCGACACATTTCTGGACCTGGTCCACTTTTGTCATCTGGACCTGGTCCAACATTTATGCCCTGCATCGGCTTACAAGCCATACCTGGTGTGCTAGGTCCGGCAGATGAAATTGGACCTGGTCCAAATTCCTTCTGGACCAGGTCCAGATAGGCCTGTATCCCCATTATTTGCGCCCTATAGGCCTTGAAGCTTTGGAGGGCGCCCAGATACACGGGATTGTTGGCCAGGACAATGTCACCGGGATTCACCAGCACACGGGTGCATACATCAATGCCCTGTTGGGAAGAAGTGGTAATCTGTACCTGCGAAACGGGCACCCCATAGCGCTTGGCAATAACCTCGCGAAGCTCCGGGACACCCTGCGTGGCACCGTACTGCAGTGCCTTGGTGCCGTACTTTTCCAGCACCTCGCCACTCAGGCGTTCAATATCGGCCACGGGGAAAGTGACCGCCGCCGGGTAGCCGCCTGCGAAGGAGCAGATGGCATTCAAGTCCACCTTCCGGAAAATTTCCCGGACAGGGCTTCTGAGGAACGACGGCACATCGGCCGAAAAGAATTTGTTATAGTTCATAGTAAATTATGCACGGGTAATATGGGCACCCAGGGCGTTCAGGCGGCCTTCGATGTCTTCGTAGCCGCGGTCTATCTGCTCGATATTCTCGATGGTGGAGGTGCCGCGGGCACTCATGGCGGCCAGCAGCATGGCAATACCGGCGCGGATATCCGGGGAAACAAGCCGCGCGGCCTTGAGGGTAATCCTGTGGTCGTGGCCGATAACCACCGCCCGGTGCGGATCGCAAAGAATAATCTGCGCACCCATGTCGATGAGCTTATCCACAAAGAACAGGCGGCTCTCGAACATCTTCTGGTGGATGAGCACGCTGCCCTTGCACTGGGTGGCCACCACCAGCATTACCGACAGCAAGTCCGGCGTAAGGCCCGGCCAGGGGGCATCGGCCAGGGTCATGATAGAGCCGTCCAGGAAGGAATCTATCTCGTAGCTTTCCTGCGCCGGCACGTAAATATCGTCGCCCCGCTGCTCCAGGTTGATGCCCAGCCGGCGGAAGGAATCCGGGATAATGCCCAAGTCGTAGTAGCTCACATTCTTGATGGTGATGGAGCTTTGGCAAATGGCGGCCATGCCGATAAAGGAGCCCACCTCAATCATGTCCGGCAGAATCTTGTGCTCTGTGCCGTGCAGGGCCTCTACCCCGTGCACGCGGAGCAGGTTGGAACCCACGCCGTCGATGAAGGCACCCATGCGGTTGAGCATCTTGCACAGCTGCTGCAGGTAAGGTTCGCAGGCGGCGTTGTAGATGGTGGTGGTGCCTTTGGCCAGCACCGCAGCCATAACAATATTGGCCGTACCCGTTACGGAAGCCTCGTCCAACAGCATGTATCGGCCCGTAAGGCGGTCTTCCGTAGTAAGATGGAAGGCCCGTCGCTCGGCACTGTAGTCCATTTGGGCCCCCAGCTTGAGCATGCCGTCCAGGTGCGTGTCCACCCGGCGACGGCCGATTTTATCACCACCCGGCTTGGCAAACCAGGCGTGGCCAAAGCGGGAAAGCAGCGGCCCCACCACCATCACCGATCCCCGGAGCGCGGCGCACTTTTTCACGAACTCCTCCGTCTCTATGTAACTGGTGTCCACGGCATCGGCCTGGAAGGTGTAAACGCCTTTGGCCTTGCGGTTTACCTTTACGCCCATGCCCTGCAGCAAGGCTATCAGGTTTTTTACGTCCAGGATTTCCGGCACGTTGGAAATGGTAACCGGCTCGCTGGTAAGCAGCACGGCGCTAATTACTTCCAGCGCCTCGTTTTTGGCGCCCTGCGGGGTAATGGTTCCGGACAGTTTGTGTCCGCCTTCGATGATAAATTTGCTCATAACTCACAAATTTACACAATTCTGTGCTCGTTTGCAACCCTGCTAGAAGCAGGCTTTGAGCACCCGCCCTATATTCTGCGGCTTGCCCATGGTATAGAAATGCACAGCCGGAACGCCGTGGGCCAGCAGGTCCTTGCACTGGCCGATGCACCACTCCGTACCCAGGTCATAGACCTCCTCATCCGAAGCAGCGGCATGCACGGCCGCGGTAAGGTCTTTGGGAATGTCGATGGAAAAACTGGCCGGCAGCAGCTCCAGCTGGCGTTTATTGGCCAGCGGCTTCAGGCCCGGGATAATGGGAACGCCGATGCCGGCAGCCCGGCAGGCATCCACGAAGCGGTAAAAATCGGCATTGTCAAAAAACATCTGCGTAATGACGAAATCGGCCCCGGCATCCACTTTCGCCTTCAAGTAGGTTATGTCGTCGGACAAATTGGTGGCCTCGAAATGCTTTTCCGGATAGCCGCCCACGCCCACGGAGAAGGAGGCACCGATGCTACCCTCGAAGCGGCGGATGGCCGACACCAGCTCGTTGGCATGGCTGAATCCGCCCGGAGTTGGCGTGAAACGGCTTTCCCCCTGCAGCGAATCCCCACGCAGGGCCAGCACATTCTCGATGCCCAGGAAATGATAGTCGTACAGCTGGCTGTAGATTTCCTCCTCCGTTACACCGGCGCAGATTACGTGCGGCACCACCTCCACGGGATAGGCGCTCATTACAGCGGCGCACACGGCCACGGGGCTCAGGCGGCTGCGCACCAGATGGCGAGTGAAACTGCCGTCGGCCTGCTTCCGGTACTCGAACTGGTCGCGATGGCAGGTAACATTGATGTAGCGCGGGGCATACTCCATAAACTGGCCGATGGTAGCCAGCAGCTGGTCTTTGCGGATGCCGTTGAGGGGCGGTACAATCTCCAGCGAAGGAAAGGGCTTCGCCGAATTTTTGAGCATTTCCGAAATCTTCATTTTAACAAATATCCTAGGAACTTTTGTGCTTCGGCGGGGGACATGCCGCGCGCATTCCGGTAAGTTTCATATTGTTGGGGGCCGATGGACCGGATGCCCGGATACCAGGCCTGGGGATGCATTACCACAAAACCGCAGATGGAGGCCTCCGGAAGCATGGCAAAACTGTCGGTGAAGCGGATGCCCAGCTTTTCGTGCCCGGGAACGAGCGGCAGCACTTCTCCCAGCAGGCTGTGGTCGGGGCAGGTGGCGTAACCCAGGGCCGGCAGCACCACCTGGGTACCGCAGCGCCTTTGCAGGTTGTGTTGCAGCCAGGCCGATGCAGCATCGGCCAGTGTAACCATTACAGCACGGTGCAGAATGGGGTTTTCGCAGGCCGGGCAGCTGCAAACATTGCTTTCGTGCACGCTGATGGCAAAGGTGCCGAAAGGGCCTTCTGCGCCTTGAGGCGGTACGAAATCGGCCAGGGACCAGCAGCGCCGGATGCCGCCGTGCTCCTCGGGCTTTTCCTGCCGCAGCATGGGCAGGCGGGTTCCGTTTGCCAGCACAATGGTATTGTCTTCGGCATGAGCGGCACAGAGGTATAGGCCCACGCGGACGGATGCCTGCAGATGGTCCAGGATTTCCCGGCCCTGCAGGATGTATTCGTGGCCAGGCGTTCCGGGACGCGGGAAGCGTTTGAGCCCGGCAGCCGCGGCAAAGAGTTTCCAGTCAAAATGGCGCCGCAACACGCTCAGAGGCACTTCCCGTACCGGCATGCTGCGCCAGGGGCAGCCGGAGAGATGCCCGGTCAAACCGGGGATGACAGAAGTAGTACCGGGCAGGGAGGAAGCGTCATGACCGACCTGATCGGCCATCTCCGCAGGCTTATAATAGCTGTCCCGCAGGGCCTGCTGGGCGGCATGCTGCTGCGCCTCAAAGGCCTCTGGATCCGAGAGGTAGCGCTTGAGCAGCACGGCCGATACCGAAGCGTCGCTCCCATGGAAAACGTGGCCGTACAGCGGAGCCAGTTTCACGGCCGTATGCAGGGCCGATGTAGTGGCGCCGCCCACGAAAAGCGGAGTAGAGAGCCCCCGGCGGGCCATTTCCCGGCAGAGCTCCTCCATCTGGAAAAGGCTGGGCGTAATGAGTCCGCTCACGGCAATGGCACAGGCCTGCTCCTTATCGGCCGCCTCCAAGATGGTTTCCTTGTCCACCATCACTCCCAGGTCCGTTACGTCAAAACCGTTGCAGCCCAGCACAATGCCGGTGATGTTTTTGCCGATATCGTGCACGTCGCCTTTTACCGTGGCCATTACCACTTTGGGCTTGCCGCCGGTGCTTTCCGATGCCTTGAAATGCGGCTCCAGCACACTCACCGCCTCCCGCATCACCTTGGCAGTCTTCACCACCTGCGGCAGGAACATCTTGCCCTCGCCGAACAGGCGGCCCACCTCTTCCATGGCGCTCATCAGCGGCCCTTCAATCACTTTCACGGCACTTCCCAGTTCGGCCAGCGAAGCCAGCACCGCATCGGCCAGCCCTTCGCTGCGCCCCTGCAGCAGGCACGCCGCAATCCGTTCGGCCGGACTGGCATCCGGGGCCTGCACGGCCTGCGTTTCACCGGAGGCCTCGGCCGTAACCTTGGCCGCCAGCTCCAGCAGTCTTTCCGTGGCAGAAGGGCATCGGCTATTCTCTTGTCCTTCCGGCACATATGCTCCGCCAGTATTGCAGAGGATTACATCTTCTGCCGCCTGCCGCAATGCCGGCTCTATGGAGTCGTAGGGCAGCAGCAGACCGGGATTCACAATGCCCATGTCCAGCCCCGCCTGCACCGCATGGTACAGGAACACTGCGTGCATAGCCTCGCGGACGGGATTGTTGCCCCGGAAGGCAAAGGACAGGTTGGAAATACCGCCGGAAGTGTAGCAGCCCGGCAGGTTGGCCTTGATCCAGCGCACTGCCTCTATGAAATCGATGCCGTAGCGGGCATGCTCGGCGATGCCGGTGCCCACCGACAGCACGTTGCAGTCGAAGATGATATCCCTGGGTTCAATGCCCGCTTCTGTGAGCAGCCGGTAGCTGCGGGCGCAGATTTCTATCTTTCTTTGGAACGTGGTGGCCTGTCCTTCCTCGTCAAAGGCCATCACCACCATAGCAGCGCCCAGACGCTTGATTTCCAATGCCTTCTTCAGGAAAGCCTCGGGCCCTTCTTTGAGCGAGATGGAGTTGACGATGCACTTGCCCTGGGCATTCTTGAGGCCCGCCAGCACCGCCTCCCAGTGGGAGGAATCTATCATGATGGCCGCCTTGGCCACCGAAGGGTCGCCGGAGATGTAGCGCAGGAAGGTTTCCATCTCCCTGGGGGCGTCCAGCATGGCATCGTCCATGTTGATGTCTATCACGCCGGCACCGCCTTCAATCTGGTGCGCCGCCACCTGCAGGGCTTCCTCGTACTGCCCGGCGGCAATCAGGCGTGCAAACTTGCGGGAACCCGCCACATTGGTGCGCTCGCCTATGTTGGTAAAGTTGTTGTCCGGATCTACGGTAACAGCTTCCAAGCCGCTCACTTTCAAGCGTTTCTCCGGTTCCGGGAGCAGCCGGGGCGTGTGTCCTTCGGCCAGCTTTCCCATGGCCCGGATGTGCTCCGGCGTGGTGCCGCAACAGCCGCCTATAATGTTCACGTACGGCAGCATGGGCTCCATGGATGCGGCCATATCTTCCGGCCCCAGGGTGTAGCGGCCCATCTCGTCGGGCAGGCCGGCGTTGGGGTAGCACAGCACGGGAACGTCGGCAAAGCGGGCCACCTCTTCCAGCAGCGGGCGCATATCTTTGGGCCCCAGTGAGCAGTTGATGCCGAAGGCCAGCAGATTGGCATGCCGCACCGCCGTAAAATACGCCTCCAGCGTTTGTCCGGTGAGGGTTCTGCCGCTGCGGTCGGCCGACGTGGCTGATATCATCACCGGGATGTCCCAGTCGGACGCCGCGTAAATCATGGCCTTGGTGTTGAGGGCGTCGAAGCCGGTTTCCAGCAGCAGGCAGTCTGCCCCGCCCTGCACCAGGCCTTCTATCTGCTGATGGAAGGCTTTTACAAAATCGTCAAAACTGTATGGCCGCCAGGCACTTCTGTCCACGTCCGAGGCCAGGCTGAGCGAATGTGTGGTAGGGCCGATACTGCCCGCCACCCAAACCTTGCGCGGGGCTTTGTCGGCCGCCTCGCGGGCGATGCGGGCGGCCTCCCGGGCCATGGTTCCGGCCATTTCGGCACAAGCGTATTCGGCCTGGGATATGGCGTTGGCGCTGAATGAATTGGTTTCTATGATATCGGCTCCGGCGGCAATGTATTCCAGATGGATGCTCCGGATCAGTTCCGGCCGGGTAAGGTTGAGCATTTCGGGATTGCCATGCCAGTCCTCCTCCGGCGGGGCCTGCCGCTGGATCATGGTTCCCATGGCGCCGTCCAGAAGAAGGATTCGGCGTCCTATTTCTTCCCGAAGCTTCATAAGTCTAGACGTGCTCTACCTCCGGATGGAGGACAATGCCATATTTGGCAGCTATGGTGTCAATGATACGCTTCTCCAGGCCGATAATCTCCTCCGGCGAAGCGTTCCCGCTGGCGTTCACAATCACCAGCGGCTGTTTGTTGTACACTTGCGCGCCACCGTTTGTGGCGCCCTTGAAACCGCACTGGTCTATCATCCAGGCCGCCGGCACCTTAATCTGGTCCCCCACTTCAAAGTGCGGCACCTGATAATCCGGCCCGTTGTCTTCCCTGGCCGTTTTTACGATTTGCGCAAAGTGCTCCTTGCTGATAACCGGGTTGCAGAAAAAGCTCCCGGCGCTCCCCAGCTCCTCCGGGTCCGGCAGTTTCTGTCGCCGAATGTCGATGATGGTGTCCCGGATGGTTTGAGGGGTGAGGATGAGCCCTCCGGGGGACTCCGTTCGCTTCGCTCTCTCCGGCCCCTCCCAGACTCCTGCTTTTTCGCTCCGCGAACAAGCAGTTATTGGGCCCCTCCCCCTATACTCGTCCGGGGGTGGACAAGCCCCCGGAGGGCTCATCCTCACCCCTTTCAACTCCAATGCTTTTCGCACGCCGCCATAGTCCAGCTGGGGCTGGGGGGTGCGGCTCAGGCGGTAGGTGACCGCCGTTATGATGTAGCGGCCCTTCCATTCGGTTTTGAATTTGGAAGTACGGTAACCGTATTCGCAGTCGGCCGGCTCAATATCCACAAAACAGCGCTCCAGGCGGTCCCAGGCCCTTATTCCGGCAATAATATCCTTGGCCTCCACACCATAAGCGCCAATGTTTTGCACGGCGCTGGCACCCACTTCGCCCGGAATCAGGGAAAGGTTTTCCGGCCCCCATAGGCCCTCCGCCGCCGCCCAGGCGCAGAAGTCATCGAAAACCGTTCCAGCCGGAAGCGAAACCAGAAGTGCACCTTCTGTCGTGGACCTGGTCCAGCCAGTTTTTGGACGTGGTCCATTTTTACCCTCTGGACCTGGTCCAGCACTAATACCTTCTAGCCCACTGTGGTCCACACATCCTGGACCTGGTCCAGTACCTAAAAAACCACCTCGGCCAAAAATGCCGCGGACCTGGTCCAAGGCGCCCGGGGATTCCAAGGCACAAAATGCGCCATAGTGCACAATCGTGCCGGGGAAGTCCCCGGTGAACAGGAGGTTGGAGCCGCCACCCATTACCATAACGGGCTGCGGCAGGGCGTCCCATTCCAGGACCGGAAGGTCCGCCTCTTCCGTAACTTCAATGTACAAGGCACAACGGACCTTCATCCGGAAGGTGTTCCGGGCGGAAAGGTCGTAGTCTGTGTACCTTGTTACCATTTTGTCTCCTTAATACTTCGGAACCTGCATTTTATGCCATTTTTGCCGGCTCAGACGTTCACAATGACGCCGGGGCCAGCAAAATCGGCCAAAAATGACGGCGCCGATGTTATTCGGCTTTGGAAAGATTCAGGGCAATCTGGAGCTCGTCCAGCTGCACCTGGTCTATCTCCGACGGGCTGTCAATCATTACGTCGCGTCCCTGGTTGTTCTTGGGGAAGGCGATGTAGTCGCGGATGGTGTCCTGGCCACCCATGAGGGCGCAAACGCGGTCGAAGCCGAAGGCCAGACCTCCGTGCGGCGGGGCGCCGAACTTGAAGGCGTTGATGATGAAGCCGAACTTGTACTCGGCCTCTTCCGGGCCGATACCCAACACCTCGAACATGCGCTTCTGCATATCGGCATTGTGGATACGGATGGAACCGCCGCCCAGCTCGTTGCCGTTGAGCACGAAGTCGTAGGCGTTGGCGCACACGCGCTCCAGGTCTTCCTTCTTGTTGCTGTAGAACCAGGGCTCATGCTCCGGCTTGGGGGCGGTGAAGGGATGGTGCATGGCGTAGAAACGCTGGGTTTCGTCGTCCCATTCCAGCAGCGGGAAGTCCACGATCCACAGCGGGGCAAACTCCTTGGGGTTGCGGAGGCCCAGACGGCCACCCATCTCCAGACGCAGCACGCCCAGCATGGTCTGCACCTTGCGACGGTTGGCGCCGCTCATCACCAGCATCAGGTCGCCGGGCTTGGCTTCGGCAGCCTTGGCAATCACGGCCAGATCTTCCGGGGTGTAGAACTTGTCGATGGAGCTCTTGAAGGAGCCGTCGGCATTTACGCGGATGTAGATGAGGCCCTTGGCACCCACCTGCGGGCGTTTTACCCATTCGGTGAGTTCGTCAATCTGCTTGCGGGTATATTCCGAAGCGCCGGGGACGCAGATAGCGCCGATGTAGGCGGCATCGTCCAGCACGCTGAAGCCCTTACCCTTGGCCACTTCCGTGAGCTCGTGGATGGTCATGCCGAAGCGCACATCGGGCTTGTCGGAGCCGTAGTTGTCCATGGCGTGATACCAGGTCATGCGAGGCAGCGGGTTGGGAATATCTACGTTCAGCACGTTCTTGAACAGGGTGCGCATCATGCCCTCGAAGGTATTCAGCACATCTTCCTGCTCCACGAACGACATTTCGCAGTCTATCTGGGTGAATTCCGGCTGGCGGTCGGCGCGGAGGTCCTCGTCACGGAAGCAGCGCACAATCTGGAAGTAGCGGTCGTAGCCGGCTACCATGAGCAGCTGCTTGAAGGTCTGGGGGCTCTGCGGCAGGGCGTAGAACTGGCCCGGATTCATGCGGGAGGGGACCACAAAGTCGCGGGCGCCTTCCGGGGTGCTCTTGATTAGATAGGGGGTTTCAATTTCCATGAAGCCCTTGTCGTCCAGGTAGTTCCGAACCTCGTGGGCAATCCGGTGACGCAGCATGAGGGCGCTCTTCAGCGGGTTACGGCGCAGGTCCAGGTAGCGGTACTTCATGCGAAGGTCTTCACCGCCGTCGCTTTCGTCCTCGATGGTGAAAGGCGGGGTTACGCTCTTGTTCAGGATATTGATGGCCGACAGCTTGATTTCGATGTCGCCGGTGGGCATCTTGGCGTTTTTGGCCTGCCGCTCAACCACCTCTCCGGTAGCCTGGATTACGAATTCACGGCCCAGGGAATTGGCCACTTCCACCAGCTCGGCGGGGGCATCGGCCTCCACTACCAGCTGCGTAATGCCGTAACGGTCCCGCAGGTCGATGAAGGTCATGCCGCCCAGTTTGCGGGCTTTCTGGACCCAGCCGGCCAGGGTGACCTGCTGTCCCTTGTTCTCTATACGGAGTTCTCCGCACGTTTTGGTTCTGTACATAGTTTATGTTGTTTTTGTCTATTGTCCTTACTAACAATCCGCAAAAATAGCAATTTTTTCCCTATCTTTGACGTTGGCTAAACATTTACGCATATGAGAAAGACCTTCCTCTCCCTTTTAACCGTGCTGGCTATGGCCTTCTGCCTCAATGCCCAGGACAAAGTAACCCAAAAAGTGCTGGAGTTGGGACAAAGCGACAACCGAACCATGGAACACGCCAGCTATATTGCCCGGAACATCGGCGGCCGCCTGGTGGGCACACACATGCTGCATCACGCCGAAGACTGGGTGGCGGAACAGTTCCGTTCCTGGGGCCTGGAAGTAACTGTGCAGGAGGCCGTTACCATCGGCGTGGGCTTTGACCGCGGGCCGTGGAGCGGGCGCATGCTAAGTGAAGACGGCTTTACGCTGCACTTCGGCACGCCTGCCTATACCGCCGGCACCAAAGGACCGCAGAAGGGCCGTGTGTACCTGGAGCCCCGGAACCAGCGGGAATTCGACCGCGTGAAAGGAGCGCTCAAGGGCTCCTGGGTGCTGCTGGAATCGGGCGCCACCAACGGGCTGGCCATCGACGCCAGCGCCAAGGCCGACAGTACCCGTGCCGCCCAGCTGGCCGAAGGTAAGGAGGATGTGCAGGTGCCCTTCTATCGGCAAATGGTAGAAGCCGGGGTGCTGGGATTCATCCGCCCCGCCAAACTGCCCATGCAGGTGCTTTATAACCGCGCCATGTGCTTTGAGCTGACCATGGACACGCTGCCCACCGCCTGCGACATCCTGCTGGACGAGCATCAGTTCGAAATTATCAAACGCAAATGCCAGGACCGGCAGGACTTCCAGCTGGAGTTCGATATCCGCAACCACTTCTTCCCCGGGCCGATGAAATATCACAACATCCTGGCCACCATCAAAGGCACCAAGTATCCCGATGAATACGTGCTGATGGGCAGCCACCTGGATGCCTACGACATTGCCACCGGTTCCACCGACGACGGGCAGGGAGTCTGCGTAACCATGGAAGCCGCCCGCCTGCTGGCCGCCGCCGGAGCCAAGCCCAAACGTTCCATTATGTTCTGCATCTGGACGGGAGAAGAATACGGCCTGCTGGGTTCCAAGTACTTTGTAGAGAACAAAACCATTCCCTGGAACAAGATTTCCAACTACTTCAACCGTGACGGCGGGCCGCTGGCGGCATCGGCCATCACTGTTCCGCCGGCCATGTACGACGATTTTGTGAAGGCTTGCGAACCGCTGTTCAACTACAATCCAGACCTTCCCTTCCAGGTGATCAAGCGGGAAGGAGATCCGCAGCCCCGGCCTAAGAGCGCCGGCGGCAGTGACCATGCCTATTTTGCCATGAACGGCGTTCCGGCCATCTCTTTCCGCGAAATGGATGTTTTCGGCTACGACTTCAACTACCGCGACATCTGGCATACGGAAGACGACCTGTACGACAAGCTCATCCCCGCCTACATGGAACATTCGGCCGTGGTACAGGCGGTTACCGCCTACGGCATTGCCAACCTGAATCATCTGCTGTCCCGCGAAGGACTGTATAAAGAATAGTATGGAAGTATGAGCAAATAAGGCCCTGGGCCAGCATTTCCTCCCAAATCTTCTTTAAGGTGCTGGACTACAAACACAGCATTCCGGAGGTGGTGGGCATGGTGCAGAAGGAAGTGGCCGGGCGCATTGCCGAAAAGCCCGGCAGGGCGGCCGATAAGAATGCCAGAGCCCACCACATAGGATCAGAGCTGCGGGGCCAGGATGCGGGCCAGGCCATTGCCCATCTTCCGGCAGGCCGACCATTGTTCAACCCACTCCAGGGTTACCTCCCGGGAGGCGTCCATCCCGGCTTGAATGTACTCCTTGAAGTCCCGGGTAACGGCCTCGTCGTAGAAATAGGTGTTGTTCTCGTAATTAAGCTTCAGCGAGCGCCCGTCCACATTGGCCGATCCAACGCTGGAAACATAGTCATCGGCCACAAAGATCTTGCTGTGGTTGAAGCGGCCGCTGCTTTCGAAAATGCGGATTCCGGCCTCCAGGCATTCCTTGTAGTACGAACGGTTGGCCGGGTCCACCACCTTCATGTCGGTTTTTTCCGGGATGAGCAGCCGCACGTCCAGTCCCCGCGCAACAGCCCGCTTGAGGGCCTCCCTCACCGCTTTGGGCGGCGTAAAATAAGGGGTCTGGATATACAGGTAGTCCTGGCAATGGTCCAGGAGCCAGATGTAGCTGTCCATAATCTCGTGCCCGTTGTCCGGCTCATCGGACACCATCTGCACAATTACGTTGCGATAGGCCTCTTCGGGCACCGACACCGGCCGCACCGTCTTCTGATAATCGGCCCGCGTGGGGTTTCCGCCTATGCGATTCCACATGACGGAATAAATCTGGTCCAGCAGGGGCACGCAGGGGCCGGTGACCCGAATGTGGGTATCGTCCCATTCATGGAAATAGGTGGGGCCTATGTTCATGCCGCCGGTATAGGCCACGGCATTGTCGATGGTGACGATTTTCTGGTGGTTCCGCCGGTTCAGGTGGAGAATATTGTAGTGCCCCACTTCCACGCCCCAGCGGCGCATCTGGTTGAAAAAGCGGTTCGGGTAGGGAATGTTCATGAAGTCCTCCTCGATGTAGCGGACCTCCAGGCTGTCCATGGCTTTCAGCTCCATTGCCTTTCGCACCAGCCGGCTTTCTGCGTCGCGGTAGAACTCGAAGTACTCCATGTGGATATAATCCTGCGCCGCCATCATGTCCTGCACCAGCATGTCCAGCTTCCGGGAACCGTCGCGGATGATTTCCACCGTATTTCCGGCAGTAGGCCGTTCCTCGGGCGTTTGGGTAAACAGCTCCGCCAAAGGCCGATAGGCCGGACGGATGGCCTCCAGCACCGAATCCCGAACCGGAACCCCGGCGCGGAGGGACGGGAGGGCCAGCAGTCCGCCCAACAATATGCCGATAAATCTGCGTACTCTCATAAACGAAATGTAAAGGTACGGTTTTTCTCCAAAAACTTGGCTATCTTTGCGGAGTAAACCGCATTATCCATGGAAGTTCGTGCAAAGAAGGCCCTGGGCCAGCATTTCCTCACCGACCAGAAGGTGGCCCGCAGCATCGTTGATGCCCTTGAGGGGGGCGCTGCCCCCCTACTATCCCCCTGCGGCTCCCGGGCTAGTATGTCCTCGGGACAAGCCCTCGGACACGCCCTCCGCCGGCGCTCTGCAGAGCGCAAGGACGGAACTCCGAGGAAACCTTTCCCCGTATTGGAAATAGGCCCTGGAATGGGAGTGCTAACCCAATATCTGCTGGAGCGTCCGGACATCGACCTCCGGCTTATCGAGATTGATTCGGAGAGCGTGGATTACCTCCTTACGCACTTCCAGGGCATGCAGGGGCGGCTGATGGAAGGGGATTTCCTGCAGCTGAAACTGGAGAGAATCTTCCCGGAGCAGTTTGCCATCATCGGCAATTTCCCCTATAACATTTCGTCCCAGATATTCTTCAAGGTGCTGGACTACAAAGACAGCATTCCGGAAGTGGTGGGCATGGTGCAGAAGGAAGTGGCCGAGCGCATTGCCGAAAAGCCCGGCAGCAAAACCTACGGCATCCTGTCCGTGCTGCTGCAGGCCTGGTACGACATTGAATACTTGTTCACCGTGGGCTCCGGCTGCTTTGCTCCGCCGCCCAAGGTAGAAAGCGCCGTGATCCGCCTCACGCGGAACGGCCGTACGGACCTGGGCTGCGACGAAGCCCTCTTCAAAACGGTGGTGAAAACAGCCTTCGGCCAGCGCCGGAAGATGATGCGGAATCCCCTCAAGCCTCTGGCCCTGGCACGCGGGAAAGCCGACGTCCTTTCGCAGGACGTCTTCTCCCAGCGCCCGGAGCAGCTCTCCGTAGAGGACTTCGTGGCGCTTACCAACTTGCTTGCTTAATTCTTGGCCAGCGCGGCCAGCCACACCTTCAAATCACCCATCCAGGCATCCCGGTACGGGAAATCCACGTGGTCGGCCCAGCCGTGACCGCCCACCGGATAGATGTGCAGGGCGGCCGGCACTTTGTTGGCGCGCAGGGCTTCGTAGTAGCGGATGCTGTTCTTGCAGGGCACCACGCCATCGTCGGAATTGGCCATAATGAAGGCCGGCGGGGTGTTGGCGGTAACCTGCTTTTCGTTGGAATACTTGTCCAGCAGCGCCTGCGAGGGATTCCGGCCCAGCAGATAGAAGGCCGATCCGCCGTGCGTGATGGCCGGGTCCGTGGAGATGACCGGGTAGAAGAGAACCTGGAAGTCCGGACGCTCTTCCGGAGTGGTAAAATGCGTGGCGGCCGTGGCGGCCAGGTGCCCGCCGGCCGAGCAGCCCGCGATGCCCAGTTTGGTGAAACCAAATTCATCGGCACGGGCCTTGAGGATGGCCATAGCCTGGTGCACGTCTTCCAAGGGCACCTCGCAGTGCCCGTTGGGAAGCCGGTACTTGAGCACCGCGTACACAAGGCCCTGCTCCGTGTACCAGCGGGCATTGTAGTAGCCTTCCGTCTTGTCCCAAACGTCCACGTAACCGCCGCCCGGGCACACCAGGAGGGCCAGTCCATTGCATTTCTCCGGCAGGAAAATAGACAGGGTGGGCCTGGTTACGTTGGAAACGTGGTTGCCATAGTCTTTTTCCTCTCCGCGGAGGCCGTTGTCGCTGGGGGCGCCGTCCGGCCACAATTCAAAGCTGAGGTCCGGCTGGGGATATCCCGTAGCCGCAATGATCTGCCGGCAGATGCTTTTCATTCCCTGGATGGAAGGGTGCCCGTTCTGCTTCTCAATGTCCTGCAGCTCAATGAGCTGGACGCCGTAGTGCTTACACACTTCCCGCATAGACTCGTTAATCTCTTCCCGCAGCTCCGAGTTCAGGAGGAAATAAATGGTGGCCTTGGGGTAGGTCTTCTGCAGCTTGTCCAGCAGGCAGGCCAGGGCCGGACGGAAGTTCATGCAGTCCTCCTTGGTCCAGTCGGCATACTGGTACTCGCCCACCGGGGAGCCCGCCCAGGCGTCGTTGGTGCCGCCGAACAGGAAGATGATGTCCGGGTCTCCCAGCATCTCCACGCGGCTGATAAAGTTGGAGGCCGATACATCCCGCCTGAAGTATCCCGTTCCGCAGATGGTGGTGCCACCCCAGGAGTTGTTCTTCTCCAGCTGGTAGCCCATAGTCTTGATATACAGGCTCCACCACGTCTGGTCCACGCTGGCAACGTCGTTGTGCGCGTCCGGATAGAAAGGATTGTAGCCTTCCGGATTATACCCCTGATAGGTGGAGTACGAGTCTCCCAGAATGGAAACTTTCTTGGGTTGGGCCGATACCGCCACTGCACTGAGCAGCAGCACGGCAAGGATGCAGAATCTCTTCATGGTCTTTAGTGTTTAGCCAAGTACAAAGATAAGCAAAATGTATTGGCAATTCGCCCAAATTTGCAGGAGATTTGTGACCAAGACCGGGAATTAGTTGTATCTTTACGGAGATCAACGATATGAATATGAATCCCATAAAGGTGAAAACTTCCAACAGACAGCTATTCTGGTGGCTCGGTTCCCTGGTCCTCGGCACGGTGGCCGGGCTTCTGCACGTTGCGCCCATCGACCGCGTATGCGGGTTCATCGCGACGGTCTATACCCGGCTTTTCCAGTTCCTCGCCGTTCCAACTGTAGCCCTTGCCATCATGACAACCCTCATATCCTTCGGTCGGCAAAATAGCACCCGGAGGATCTTCGCGCATACGATAACCTATACGCTGCTCACCACCCTGGTGGCAGCCCTCGTGGGCCTTGGGATGTACCTGTTGATCTCTCCCGGGAATCTGCCCTCCGGCGTCATCCCGTCGGGCGGAGTGACGGAAGGCGGAGTAACGTTCTACGATCATATCATCTCCGTAATACCAAACAACGTCATCCAGCCATTCCTTTCAGGTAATGTCATGTCCATCCTCCTCATTGCCGTCGCGGTGGGACTGGCCCTTTCCTTTATGCCCGACAGCGAGGGGAAAGGTGTAGTGGTGAAAGGCATACAAGGCCTCCAGGAGCTCTTTTTCACCCTGATACGGGCACTCATCTGGACCCTTCCGCTGGGTATTGCGGCCTTTGCCGCGCAGCTTTCCGGACAGCTCAGCGGCGGAATTATCCTGGGCTCCCTCGGGAAGTACACGGCGGTAATCCTGGCAGGTAACGCCATCCAGTTCTTCATCGTGCTTCCGCTCTTCCTCCTGGCCAGGGGACTGAACCCTTGGAAGGTGTTCCGGGCGATGAGTCCCGCCGTCGTCATGGCCCTCTTCACCAAAAGCTCGGCCGCAACCCTGCCTGTAACCCTCTCATCGGCCGAGGAACGCCTGGGCGCGGATCCCCGGGTGTCCCGCTTTGTCCTTCCCATCTGCACCACCATCAACATGAACGGCTGTGCGGCCTTCATCCTGGTGAGCTCCCTTTTCGTAATGCAGAACGGCGGGATAACGCTCGGGGTGGGATCGATGCTGCTATGGGTCCTGATATCCGTTCTTTCCGCAATCGGCAATGCCGGCGTGCCGATGGGCTGTTTCTTCCTGACGGTCTCCCTGATGACGGGAATAGGAGCGCCCGTTGAGGTTATGGGACTCATCCTCCCCATCTACACCATCATCGACATGGTAGAGACCGCCGAGAACGTATGGTCCGACTCCTGCGTGTGCGCAATGACGGACAGGGACCTGTCCTGATTAAAAGCATTCGTGCCTGCACCTGCTACATCCCCAGCAGCAGTGCAGGTGCTATACCCAGCGTAGCGCAAAGAAGGCGGGCAACCCTAAGCGTGGGTTCGGCCCGGCCTGTAACATAGTCGTTGACACGGGAGGGCTAGAACTGGAAGTAGATGAAGCTCTGGAGGTCGGCGGTGATGAACTGGTAGAAGAAGAAAATGATGGCGGCTACCACCAGGGCCATCACGGGCAGGGGCAGACGGGCGAAAACAATGCGGTAACGGCGCTTGAAGCGCTCCGGCAGCCAGTGGATAATCATGCCTAGCACAAACAGAAGGAGCACGGCGCGGTGTTCCCAGGCCATGGTGGGAACCAGCGAAAGGTCCCAGTGACCGCCAATCTGGTTCACCATGTTCTTGGCGGTGTTCCAGGCCTCCTCGTTGGCCAGGGCCGGGTCCAGGTTGGAGCCGCTGCGGAAGAACAGGCGGGTGAAAGTGATGAAGACGAAAGTCTGGAAAATGTCCCAGGCGTGGGAAAGCCAAGATTCTTCGCTACGCTCAGAATGACATTTGTCATCCTGAGGAGCGAAGCGACGAAGGATCCACTTCACCGCGGTGCCGGCCAGGATTATGAGAGTCCATACAAAGAACAGGTTCCACACCGGGTAATGCAGCGTGAGGGATAGCACGCCGCAGAGGAGGGTAGTGGAGCCTATTATCACCATCTTGGCCCACATCGGCCGCTTGGTCCAGATCTTATAAATAATCATGCCGATGCCGTTGAGGCCGCCCCAGATCATGAAATTCCAGCTGGCGCCGTGCCACAGACCGCCCAGCAGCATGGTGTTCATGGAGTTGATGTTGGTGTTGATGAGTTTGCGGTCGGCCGGCCGGCGCCAGGCCCAGAGGCCGATACCCGCAGCCAGCACCGCCACGCCAAAAGCCACCCACCAGCTGCCACTGAGGAAACTGCCGAACACCGCCACAGCCGCAATGATTATGAAAGTACCGGCCGATGCGTTCCGGTTGCCACCCAGGGGAATGTACAGATAGTCCCGCAGCCAGCGGCTCAGGGTCATGTGCCAGCGGCGCCAGAACTGCTGCGTATTTTCGGCCTTGTAGGGCGAATTGAAGTTCTTGGGCAGGTAAAAACCCATGAGCATGGCAACGCCCGTGGCAATATCCGTATAGCCGGAGAAGTCGGCATACACCTGCAGGGAATAGCAGAACAGGGCCGACAAGTTCTCGAAACCGCTGTACATGAGGGGATTCTCGAACACGCGGTCGGCAAAGTTCACCGCCAGGTAATCGGCCAGGATGAGCTTCTTGAGCAGGCCGTTCATGATCCAGAAAATGGCTATTCCGAACCATCGGCGCGAAAGGTTGTACGGCTTGTGCAGCTGTTCCACGAATTCCACGGCCCGGACAATGGGGCCGGCCACCAGCTGGGGGAAGAAGCTGAGGTAGAAGCCGAAATCCAGGAAATTCTGCACCGGAGCTATCTTCTGCCGCTTCACGTCCACCACATAGCTCACCGCCTGGAAGGTGAAGAAGGAGATGCCCACCGGAAGCACAATGGCATCTACGCGGAAGACATCGGCCCCTATGCACATATTCAGGAATTCGCCCAGCACGTCGTGCACCTCTATGGACAGGCCGAAGAGATTGTTTATAAAGTCCGTGAGGAAGTAGGCGTACTTGAAGTAGGCCAGCACGCCCAGGTCCACCACCACGCTCAGAACCAGTAGCGCCTTTCGCCAGCCTTCTTTCTTAAGCCGATATAGGCCTTTGGCGGCGAAGAAGTTGTACACTATCACAAACAGCAGCAGCGCCAGGAAAACGCCGCTGGTTTTGTAGTAGAAAAAGAGGGAGCACGCAAAAAGGTAGCCGTTGCGCAGCAGCACCTTGCTGTGGAAGAGGGAAAAAACGGCGAAAACCAGCGCAAAGAAGGCCCAGAAGTAGAACTGGGTGAACAGCAGGGGATGGGCCTGGTCGAAGGAGAACAGGCTCCGGAAGAAGTCCAGTATGAGGTCCCAGCCCGTCATCACTCACTCATTTGAAAGACCTCCAAGTCCCTCCCCCGAGGGGAGGGGTTTCGGGAGGGGGTAACGTCAGGCGAAAGCATGGTGCGATAGCATTGTGCGATGGCTTCAAACAACATGTCGCCCAACAATTTGTAGCCCTCCGTGGTAAAGTGGATCTTGTCGCCCTGTGCAAGGCCGGCCTGCTGCCAGGCGGCCATGGAGCCCATGCCGCCCATGATGCCGAACCAGTCCCAATAAACCGCCTTGTACTCACGGGCAAGGGCCTCGAAGGCCTCTTCACAGGCGGGAGTATGGGGATTCACCGACCGCTTGCGCCAGCTGTCATTGATACCGGTAAAGAGGATGGCGCAATGGGGATTTACCCGCCGCACCTTCCGGATCAGCTGCCGGTAATTGGCCTTGAAGTGTACAGGGTCGAAATCGCCCTGGATGTCGTTGATGCCGATAGAAAAGATCACCAGGTCCGGACGCACCCGCCGGAGATCCTCCTCCCATTCGTCGCATTTGAGCCAGGAACCGGTAGCTGCCCCGTTCACCCCGGCCTCCACCATGGTGAAACCGGTATTCGGCTTGTCCAGATACAGGCCGCGCAGGGTGTATCGGCCCGGACCTCCGGCAAAAGCCACCTGAATCCAGTCGGTGAAATAGGGCAGGTCAAAGTGGGTTATGCCCTGGCCGGTAACGCCGCGAAGGGTGTCCCTCCCCTGCAGCAGCAAAACCGGCTCCAGGGTGCCGCTGCCCAGCACATCCACACGGTTAAAGGTGTAACGCGGCTGATGCATGTGCAGTTCCCGCGGCAGCAGATCCACCGCCACCCGGGCCGATGTATCATTGGCCGTGATGGCCATGCCGGTGAGTCCCAGCACACAGTCGGGTTTTAAGCAGTTGGTCTTTTCCCAGTTTCCCGTATAGGAAGAAGAATAGCTGATGGGCGTATTGGTACCGGCGGCCGAAAAGGGGAAAACCAGGCCTCTGCCGCCGTCCATGCCATAGCGCAGGGCCAGGAAACGGGCGCGGAGGCGGTCGGTCCAGGTGCCGGCTTGCACGTGCGAACCGCCCACATGGAGTATCCGCACATCGCCTTTGCCGGTATCCACCAGCGTGTCCAGCTTCCGGAGGAAAAGATGGAACTCCTCGCTCTCCCCGCCCGGGAACTGCAGCACGTTCCTATCGGCCGGGATAAAGGGATAACGGGGAAGGCGGCGGGCTTCCAGGGAAAGCACGGCCATCAGAAGCAGTAAGGTGAATATCAGTCGTTTCATCGGCCCATTGCATCCTGCACCCGCTTCCGCGGAAGGGTTTTCCGCAGCTGGTAAAAATCGTAATACGTAAGGAAGGAGCGGGACAGCGCCTCACCCACTTTTTCGGCTCCGGCAGGGGTAAAGTGGATATAATCCGGTCCGGCGTAAGGTGGGCTGTGCTTCACCCACTGTCCCATGGAGTTCTCCCCGCCCATCATGCGGTAAAGGTCCCAATAGGCGGCTTCGTTGCGCAGCGCCGTGGCCTTGAGCGAATCCACCATTTCCGGCAGGTGCGGCCAGGTAACTATGCGCCCGTTCACGCTCTTGCCCATATCGGACGGGCCGATGAACAGGATCCGGGCCTGCGGCGCCACCTCGTGGAAGTACTGGATTTGCTTTTCTATCTGCTCCTGATACTGTTCGATGGTTTTGGTATTCCGCACCACCGGCATATAGTTTCCGCCAAACTGCAGAATGATAAGCTGCGTGTTGTCCAGCGCAAAGCTGTCCTGCATCAGCGGCTTGGAGATACGGGTGAAAATGGTGCCGGAGCAGCCCCGGAGCGGGATATTATCCACCGTGACGCCATTGTTTCCATCGGCCGATACGCCGTAGATTTCGGCATTTCCCTGGAAGGTAAGGGTGGCCTTCTGCACCGGACGGGAGAACTGCCAGGTAACCAGGGTGGTGCCGCCGTCGCTCTTTTCCTCCACGGGAACGGGCTTGAGGGTGTCGGACACCGCCCGCACCGAGAAACCGCCGGTGGGCCTACCATACAACACGCTCACGCGGGAGAAGCTTTGGGTGTTTTCCTTGGCGGTTTTGGAGCGCGAAACACGGAGGCTTAGGGTGCCGCCGCCGGTGAGCTGCACCACCTGCGCCATAACGCCGTAGCGGTTGTGCCCGGCACGCACCGTGGTGGAATCGCCGTACATGGTGTACTGCACAAAGCCGCCGGAAGCGCTTTTGGAAATGCTGGCCGAGGGCACATTGCTCAGGGCCGGGAACATGCCCGTACCCATGCCGCCGAAGCGCTCCTGCAGGGCCTGCCGGAGATCGGAAGAAATGCGGTCCATCTCTATCTGGGAGTCCCCGTAATGGACCACACGCACCGGAAGCGCCTGTTTGGAAGCGTTTTCCATGGAGCGGAACACCGGATCCAGGAAGGTATAGTCGTCGCCGGGCAGATAAATCCGGTCCGGATTGTCGTAAAAGAAAGTTCGGTAATAGTTGAGCGTGTCCGACTCCATCTGGAAACGCCGCTCAACGGCCAGCAGCACGGAATCTACATCCACCTTCTTCTCATTGGCGTCGCGGAGCATTCCCTGGTAGGAAGCAAAGCGGAGGGTGACCGGACCCAGCGGAACACCGTCGGCCGGAAAAGTGAGCCAGCCGATGCCCAGGAGCACAAAAACCCCGAAGAGAAATAAAATTACCTGCCTTGCCTTCATGCTTTACCAGATGGATTTTGAAGATTTTTCGGCCGCTGTTTGCAGCGCTGCAGGCACATTGGCAAAGAAGTCGAAACCGGCCCGCTCCTCTATGGCGTCGATGGTGGTTATACCCTGGGAGTATTCCATCTTGGGATGCGCTTCGTTGGTGAAAACGTAGGCACAACCTTTGGCCGACGTCATTTGTCCGGAAGTATTAAACGAACACATCATCAAGCATTTGTAGAAATGGCTGGGGATGGGAACGTTTACGCCTATCTTGCTAGGTAAAGTCTTTATGGTGCCTTCGTAAAGTACACCAGTTACAACATAAAGAGTATCCTTTCCAGATGGAACATTTCCTTTAACCGCATTTTCCAGACTACTCCACACTCCTTGATTAAAACTATTCTGCCATTGAGGTGCCTGGTTAGAGTAATAAAATGTTTGCTTATTCTGCATTACACTAGACTGTCGGTAGTCCGAAGCCACCAGATGGCCTCGACTATAACCAACATCACCAGCATTTTTCAATCCTCCCTGTTGAGTAAGCGAAATGGCCGGGTCATCTGCCCAGTCTTCGTTGCGGCCTACATTATTGTCTGGCCACATGCTTGCGTGCATGGCATGGGCCGTCCATACCGGCGCATAGCGGCTTCCGTCATACATCACGGTGTAATTGCGCACCCGCTTGCCGTTAAGCGTAAAGGTATGCGTGGCAATCTGGCGCTTGTCGTTCTTTGTGTAATAACGATACCAGTAGTCGTCGCGCTCGGAATAGCTTCCGGAGGCCTCCTTACCATTAAGAATGGCCGACACCGCAGGCATCTCATAGCACCCCAGGTATCCGGGCACAGTACCAACCGAAGGTTCTGCAGTCTTGGTTTTAAAGGACGAAACCGTACCGGAGCGGTAAACAAACTTCTTCTGGGCCTGGTCGTATTCGGCGATGAAGGCCTTGTAATAATATGTGGTGCCCTCCTTAAGGCCGCTTATGGCGGCGGCAAAACTGCCGGAAGCGCCTGCGGGCGGATCGACATGAGCCTCCTGGTTGAGCGCGTTACTGGCCGTACCCCAGTAGAAACCCGCCTCGGCAATGGCTCCGGTAACATTGCTGAAAGAGGCGTTGAGAATTGCTCCGCCGGTGGTAATACCGTTGGCCGGACGGGTGGTTACAACGCCTGTTGCCGTGGGCTCCTCCGGTTCGTCCGGAATATCAGGATCATCATGATCAACGGAACCGCTTATGTCGCCAGTGTATCCTTGCGAAAAATCTGTTTCCAGGCTCACTTGGAAGCCGGTTTCTGCGGTAAACACGTTGCCCGTTACGGAACTGTTGTAATTCCTGCGGGCTTTCACATTGTTAATCTGAAGGGTAAAAGGCGTCTGCTGCGCGCCGTATTGCAGGGTGTAAACTTCCAGCTGCGTATCGAAGGTCTGTTCTTCGCCTGCCAGGATAAAATTGGAAGTCACTACCTTGTGCGTAGCGGCATACTTGTCGGCAGGCACCACGTCGGAAGGAACTGCCGCGGCCGAGAAAACATAATCGGCCGATCCCTGCACCTCTCCGGTAAACAGATTCAAGGTATTGGGCGCTTGCTTTACCCGAAAAGCGGACTTGACGAAAGAAACGCCGGCACAGGTCGCATAATCCACATCCTCCAGGGGCGCCAGTACCTGGATTCGCGCAAAGGGACGCTTAAGCTCGATGCCCGGGAATTCCAGCTGAACCGCCTTGATGGGGCCGGTTTCAAAAACGCCGTAAAACGCGTCCCGGTCCGGGGCGTTGGCCGGAATATCCCTCGGCATCCTGAACACGCCGGCCGAAAAATCCGGTTCGTAGTCCTGAACAGCCCGGTTCTGGGCCCAGAATACCAGCACATAGTTCTCTCCGGCAGAAAGCTGCGCCTGGAAAGTGGCACGGCCCCCGGAGACGGACAGTCCCTCCTGTGAAGAGGACAGGGAAATGGACGGAAGGAACGTGAGTTCTCCGTCCTGATTCTTCTGGTACACACCCACCAGCAGCATATCCACCTGGTCTCCGTCGGCCTTGGTTTGGGCTGCTTCCCATTGCAGCGGGAAGGAGACCGTAACTTCCGGAGCTACCTGCTCCTTCTGACACCCGGCCAGAAGGACTGCCAACAGCATTAATGCATACCGTCTCTTCATGGTCAGTTGGTTTCAAGGGTTATGTCCAGCGAGCCCTCCGTCGTAAGGAAATCGCCTTCCAGTTTGGTCTGGCAATTGCGCCGGAGCGGAATGTTGGCAATATTGCGCACCGAAGTGAAGGTGTCGGCGGTAACGGTAACAACACCGTTGATGTAAATCTTGCTTTCACCGGCCGGCAAAAAGGCAAAAGCCAGTTCCGGCGCCGAATAGGCCGATACCTGGTCAAAGCTGGCCTGTGCGCTGCCTTCTACGGCTCCGGTCAGCAGGTTCATCTTGTTGGGAACCTTGTCCAGCACCACCTGGCACTTGACGCCGCTGGTACGGCCTTTGGCCTGGGCAGCGGCCTGATCGGCCTGGGAAGAAAGGATGCGGAGCAGGGCGAAGGGCCGCTTGAGCGAAACCGACAGGCTGGCCGATTCCCCGCCAACCACCTTTTTAACGGCCGAGAAGGCGTCACGGGCACCGTCATTGAGCTGTCCGAAGTCGGAAAAAGTAAGGGTTCCGTCGGTATGGAGGTCATAGACCTGTTGCTCTGCCGCAAAGAACAGAAGGGTGTATTCCACGCCGCGGACCAGCCGGCCCCGGGCCGAAAAACGCCCATCACCGTTATAGATACAGGTAAATGCGATGTAATCCAGGTAGTTTCCGGCCTTGTCATAGGCCAGAACAGTAAGATCGTCTATACGGGAAGCGTCACCCACCGTCTTGGTTGCTGCGGCATCGGTTTCTACCGTAAAAGAAGTATTTACCCATTCGGCGTCCGAAACGGGCTCCTTGCTGCAGGCGGCGAATAGCAGAACGGCCGAAAAGAAGAATAATAAGGTCTTTCTCATATTTCTTTCCGGTTAAAAGGTACTTTCATACTCTCCGTCAAAAGACGGATCCAAAGTAATGCCGGCATTGCCTCCGGCCGACAGCATTTCTCCTTTGAGAAGGGTATTAATTCTCCTCTGCATGGGAATGGCAATATCTTGCTTCAGCAACACGGTGCCGTCTTTCTCCTGAAGGGTAAGCGTTGCTCCAATTGAAGTATCCACACCCAACAGAATGTAGTCATCGGCAATGCTTATTGTACCGTTATCCAGCTTTTTCACCGGCGAACTGAAAGAGAGCCCGGATTGGCCTCCTATCGGACCAAAATGCCCCACATCAAAAGACAAGGGGATGGGATCCAGATAACTGATGACAGCAGTAATATCCTTACCTTCAAATGAAGATGCGTCCGTTGCCACAATATGGTAACAGCTTCCGGCCGGATGCAAATCGAGAGATTTGATCCGATTTTCGTCCTGCCTGAGATCCAGCTCAAGGGTACCATAATAGCACTGTTTATACTCCGAAGTGCCCTGGTAGGAAGCAGCCGCATACTCAACTTTGGACAAATCGGCAGGATTCCAAAACCAGTTGGCATTGTCTTTCACATAGTCGGCCCAAGCCAACACCTTGTAGGCATCCAGCTTCAACTCTATGCGCTCTTGGAGATATCTATCATAGGGCGCATCCAAATAGATCACTTTCTCCACCTCGGGGGAAGAAGCCCAGCTGGAAGCCTCCTCGGCGCGATAAAAGCGAAGAGTATACCTCAATTTTACATCATTGGCCTTGGTGGTGGGAAAAGCATATTCCCGGGATTCGGTGGCCGTGCTTAACCTCAGAGTTAAAGTTATGGTTCCTGTCTTCTCCACCGGAGTTGTCCCCTGGCTCCCGGGTACTACCTGATTCCCCTGATTCCCGGGTTCCACCGGATTATCCGGGGTAGTGCACCCGGCCAGGGCCAGGGCACAGACAGCCAGTAATATGAATAGACGGCGCAGCACAGGCTATTTTCCTTCCGGCACACGGATAACGTCACCATGCTCCTGGGCCACGGTCTGTTTCCACAAATCTGTGTAACCAGGCCATTCCACCTTTTCCGGAATGCCTTCCGAATACTCGGAATGCTTGAAGGAACCGTCTTCGTTCTGCGGCTTTACGTTGCCGTCCATGAACTTTACCAACAGTTCCTCTTCCAGCTTGCTCCAGGCGGCAAACTGATTCTGGGCGGTTTTAACCGAATAGTCGGTAACATATTTGATTACTTTCTCGAAGGGGGTACGGGAAATCATCACATCACCCTTGGAGGAAAGCTTCTTTTGCATTTTTACCACCACCTCGTTGTACATAACCACGGCCGCGCTGTCCACCGAATGGGTTTTGCGGTAAATCTGGTCCATCTCAAAGGCATCGGCCCGCTCACGCACATACGGTGCCATAATATTGTACATTTTGTAGCAGGCGTTGGAAATGCGGTTGTTCATCCAGAAGGAAGACGTTGCCGAATAGTGCAGCAGGTCTCCGTTGCCCTCCCGGAAGCACTCCGGCACCTTGGTGATGCTGGTGTAAATGGGGGTGAGATAGGAGGTGGCCGCATCGTCGGTGCCGAACCAGAGGATGCCGCCCACCACGTCCGGAACGTAATTGCGGGCCTGACCCACCATCCAGAAACCCGTCTGCTGGGTAGCGATGGCACGTTCATTCAGATAAGTCTGGTCCTCTACCTGGAACTCCATGGGCCGCCAGCGGTACGGAAGGGCGTTCCCGCCGGCGCCGATATCCTGGGTCATGTCCATGGGGGTGCCCTCAAAGTGGTCACGCATAACGTCGGCCACGTCTTTTACGCTGATTTTTTTACGCGGATATACAAACAGGGGGAAGTCGTTCTCCAAATTCTCGCCCATTACATAGTCCAGGAAGGAGAAGGCGTCGCGGGTGACGGTGTTGCCATCCTCGTCGTAGTAGGAGAACCAGCCGTTGGTGAGGATGTTGAAGGCGCTCCAGGCACGGGCGTCACAGCCGCGCACCGTCCCGAAATCGGCCGGGCCATAGGCGGCCTTGAAACTGAATTCGCTGTCGGCGCCGTCGAAATACCCCTTGCGGCGGGCGAAAGTAATAACGTCGGGCGCATACAGGCAGTTGTCCGGGTCGTTCAGGGGGAACTTGCCGATGCGGGCCTGGTTGGCGTGGGCGCAAATGGCTCCGTCCGGCACGCGGCGGGCCACCCACACGATGCCCTTGTTCATGTTGACGCCGTTGCGCACATTCATGCCCTTGCCGATGAGCTCCATGATCCAGGCTTCGTTCTTGTCGGCGATGGAAAAGGTTTCACCCTCCGAGGCATAGCCGTACTTGTTGGCCAGCTCTACGATAATGTCGATGGCCTCACGGGCGGTTTTGGCGCGCTGAAGGGTGATATAGATGAGGGAACCATAGTCGATGCCCCCTTTCTTGTCTTCCAGTTCCGGACGGCCGCCCCAGGTGGTTTCCGTAATGATGAGCTGGTATTCGTTCATGTTGCCCACTGTCTGGAAGGTGTGTTCCACCTGGTCTATCTCTCCCAGATAGCGGTTGGTATCCCATTCGTAAACCCGTAATACCTCGCCCGCTTTCCAGTCCCGGGCCGGATGGTAATACAGCTCGCCGAACAGGTAATGCGAATCGGCGGCATAGGAAACCATTACCGAACCATCCATGCTGGCTCCGCGGGAAATAATTACATTGGTGCAGGTATTGCCTTTGGCAGCCGCCAACAGTGCAAAAGTGGCGGCCACAAAGGTTTTGAGAAGGATATTCCTCATCATTTTTGTGGTTTTTCGATTTATTGCGTAATTTTGTCCTTCGACATCAGTTTGCAAATTTATGAATTTTTATCGTTTAATACATCTTGCACTGGCCCTATTCCTGTCAATTTTTGCCGGGTGGTCGCAAAATAACCAGCAGGACACAGCCGAGCAGCGGGAAAAGCAGTTGCTGGAATCCATCGACAAGGAAACCGCGCGGCTCCGGAACCTCCTGGACCTGGAATACTGGCAGGAGTTTTACGTAGATTCCACGCTCACCCACGATTTGCACGCCCGTATGGACGAGCTTCTTCAGATGCAGCAGGCCAAGGTGGAGAATACAGATCTTTACCAGACCATTTCCGATAAATGGATGGAGCAGATAGACCGTTCCTACAAATCTTTCTTCACGGAAGAGCAGTGGAACAAGTATTGGAAGGCCGGAGGCCAGCGGGCCCAGAAAGAAAGGGACAAACGCAAAGAAAAGGCGGCCAAAGCCTCGGAAAAGAAAAAATAGTTATCTTTGCAGCCACTATGAAAGAAGCAATCGACAAAATATTCAAGGAACTTCAGGAACTGAAGGCTTCATCGGCCAAAGAGGCCGAAGAGGCTCGCGTGCGTTTCCTGGGGAAAAAAGGTGAAATAACGGCCCTGATGGAGGAATTCCGCTCCGTGGCGCCGGAACTCAAGCGGGAATACGGCCAGAAGCTGAACGAGCTCAAGAAAGCCGCCGCCGCCCGCATCGAGGAACTGAAGGCCTCCGTGGAGGAAGCTGCCGTTTCCCTGGCACCCAAGGAAGACCTCACCATGCCCGGCGACGCCATGCCGCCGGGAAGCCGCCATCCGGTATCCATCGTAAGGCAGGAGATTGTGGACATTTTCCGCAAATTCGGCTACGACGTAGCGGAAGGTCCGGAGATTGAAGACGATTACCATGTGTTCGAGGCCCTCAACTTCCCGCCCAATCACCCGGCCCGGGAAATGCAGGATACCTTCTTTGTGAGCACCGGTCACCTGAATCCGCTGCTGCTCCGCACCCACACCTCTTCCGTGCAGGTGCGCACCATGGAAAAACAGCCGCTGCCCATCCGCGTGGTGTGCCCCGGCCGCGTGTTCCGCAACGAGGCCATCTCGGCCCGCGCCCACTGCATCTTCCACCAAGTGGAAGGCCTTTATATCGATAAGGACGTTACCTTCGCCGACCTCAAGCAGGCTATCCTGCTGTTTGCGCGGGAGATGTTCGGCCCGGAGACGGAAATCCGCATGCGCCCCAGCTACTTCCCCTTCACCGAACCTTCGGCCGAGGTGGACGTTAGCTGCAACATCTGCCACGGCAAGGGCTGCAACATCTGCAAGGGAACCGGCTGGCTGGAGATTATGGGCTGCGGCATGGTAGATCCCAACGTGCTCAAAGCCAGCGGCATAGATCCGGAGCAGTACACCGGCTTCGCCTTCGGCATGGGCGTAGAACGCATCGCCATGCTCAAGTGGCAGGTAAACGACCTGCGCCACTACTTCGAGAACGACATGCGCTTCCTGCAGGAATTCGCCACCGCTACGGAAGTATAAATCTGTTGATTTTCAATACATTAAAAGATTCTCCCTGTGACTGGAATCACAGGGAGAATCTTTTAATACGCTGATTATCAGCTTAGAAGGTGAATTTTACTTTGTGCAGGATGGAGGGATTGTCGTCACCGCAGTCGTCGGCTATCCAGATGCAGCCGTGGGCGCGGTCTACGCAAACCGATTCGGGGTTCCAGTTAGCAAAGGCGCTAAGGTCGTAAGTGGCCAGGAGCCTGGTGGCGGCACCGTCAAAGAGATACAGCGTAAAGGGCTTCATGTCAGGCACTTCCCGGGATCGCTTGTTAGAATCCATTACCCACAGGAAGTCTCCTTCCGGATCGTAGCACAGATCGGCAATCTCCGAGAGGGTGGGGGCGATGTCCCGGAGGCTCCGCGCGTCTTCCAGCTTGCGGCCGTCCGGCGAATATTTCCACAGCGTAGCCTTGGTCTGGGCGCCCAGATACAGGTCTCCCTTGTACCAGGTGATGCCTTCTATGCCGTCGTTCCTTAAACGGGCGGCCTCTTCCACCTGGATGACGGTCTCTTTCTCATTATAGTCCGGAGGCGTCATTTTATACACCCGGGAAGGTTCTACGTCCAGGTACAGGATGCCGGTGGCCGGGTCCATGGTGATACCCTCCAGGTCGGCGTCGTGATACCAGTGGTTTTCAAAGCTGCCGTCGAAGCCAATCTTGTACAGGTTTCCGTTGTCGCCCACGCCCCAGAGGAAGTCCTTGTCCTTACTGAGACACAGGCCGGAGAGTTCCACCACAAAGTCGTTATCGGCCTTTTGCAACTTCTTGGACCATTCCAGTTTTTCCATTTCCGGAAGACGCTTTTCGGCCTTCCGGCTGGCAGCGCCACAACCCGCAAACAGCAGTACCGCTGCTGCGCAAATTAGCATTTTGAAAGTACTCTTCATAGAATTCAGGTATAACCAGAACAAAGATACATTTCTTTTTTCCAAACTGTTTCTTTCCGGTGTAACATTCAAGCGGTAATCAGGTAACAAATACAACAACTGCCATTTTGTCAGTTCCCCGGAAAAGGAACGGAGATTGATGAATCACAGGACGAAAGGAGGAACAAATATGGAAAACAATAATAACAACAGTTTCTTGCAGCGCTTTGCGATTAACCTGAACGAACGGGCATCGCAGGGCAAACTGGACCCGGTTATCGGCCGGGACGACGAAATCCGGCGCGTGCTGCAGATCCTTAGCAGGCGTACCAAGAACAACCCCATCCTGGTGGGCGAACCGGGCGTGGGTAAGACCGCTATCAGCGAAGGCATTGCCCAGAACATAGTGAACGGGCAGGTGCCGGAGAACCTTAAGTCCAAGAAGGTGTACTCCCTGGACATGGGTGCGCTTATCGCGGGCGCTAAATATCAGGGTGAATTTGAAGAACGTCTGAAGGGTGTGGTGAAGGAAGTTGTGGACAGCGCCGGTGAAATAATCCTGTTCATCGACGAAATCCATACCCTGGTGGGCGCCGGGCGTTCCAGCGGGGCCATGGATGCTTCCAACATCCTTAAGCCCGCGCTCGCGCGTGGTGAATTAAGGACCATCGGCTCCACCACCCTGGATGAATACCAAAAGTATTTTGAGGCCGACAAGGCCCTGGAGCGGCGTTTCCAGATGGTGATGGTGGACGAACCCTCGCCGGCGGAGAGCATTGCCATCCTGCGTGGCCTGAAGGAGCGTTACGAGAACCACCACAAAGTGCGTATCGAAGACGACGCCCTCATTGCCGCCGTAAACCTGAGCCACCGCTACATTACCAGCCGATTCCTGCCCGACAAGGCCATCGACCTGGTGGACGAGGCGGCTTCCAAGCTGCGCCTGGAGATGAATTCCGTGCCGGAGCCCATCGACGACCTTAACAGCGCCATCCGGCAGAAAGAAATTGAGCGGGAGGCTATCAAGCGCGAGGGCGCATCGGCCAAGATGGACAAGCTGGAAGCCGAGCTCAAGGACCTGCAGGCAAAGCGGGAAGAGCTCATGAGGCGCTGGAACGAGGAAAAGGACATTTTGGGCGGGCTGCAGACGGCCCGGCAGGAGATGGAAGACCTGAACCTGCAGGCCAAAACCGCCGAACGCAACGGCGACTACGCCAAGGTGGCCGAAATCCGCTACGGCAAGATGGCGGCTACGCAAAAGCGCATCGACGAACTTACAGCCAAGGCCGAATCTATCAAGGAACCGCTTGTAACAGAAGCGGTTACTCCGGAAGATATTGCCGAAGTGGTGGCCAAGTGGACAGGAATCCCCGTAAAGCGGATGCTGGAAAGCGAGAAGGAAAAACTTCTGCGCATGGAAAGCGAACTGCACAAGCGGGTAGTGGGCCAGGACGAGGCCATCAAAGCCGTCTCGGACGCCGTCCGCCGCAACCGGGCGGGCCTTAGCAATGAGAAACGCCCCATCGGCTCTTTCCTGTTCATGGGTACTACCGGCGTGGGTAAGACCGAGCTGGCAAAAGCCCTGGCGGAATTCCTGTTCAACGACGAGAACATGATGACGCGTATCGACATGAGTGAATACCAGGAGCGCCATACCGTCTCCCGTCTGGTAGGCGCGCCTCCGGGATATGTAGGTTACGACGAGGGCGGCCAGCTTACCGAGGCCGTGCGCCGCAAACCCTACAGCGTGGTGCTGCTGGACGAGATTGAAAAAGCCCACCCGGACGTGTTCAACGTGCTTTTGCAGGTGCTGGACGACGGCCGTCTCACCGACAACAAGGGCCGCACGGTGGACTTCAAGAACACCATCCTCATCATGACCTCCAACGCCGGTGCCGACATTATCCAGAGCTACATGGAAAAGCTGCCGGAAGTGAAGGGCGTGGACATGCAGGCCCTGGCCACGCGGCGCTCCCTGCTGGACGAGTGCGGCAAGAAAGTGCTTGACGTCCTGAAACTTACGGTGCGTCCGGAGTTCCTGAACCGTATCGACGAAATCATCATGTTCGACCCGCTCACCAAGGCCGATGTCCGCGAAATCCTGCACATCCAGGAGCACGAGCTGCAGCGGAAACTGGCCGAAAGCGGCATCAGCGTGCAGTTTACTCCGGCCTTCGAAGACCATATTGTGGAACATGGTTACGATCCGGCCTACGGCGCCCGTCCCGTGAAGCGGCTCATCCAGCGCGAACTGGTGAACCTGCTGGCCAAGAGCGTCCTGGACGGTACCATCCGCAAGGATTCCGTGGTGCAGGTGGATGCCGTGGGCGGCGAGGTGGTGCTGAAAAGCTAAAAATTATTTGTACCTTTGCGGGACTATGGATTTACAGGCCCTAAAGAATAAATACGATATTATCGGCAACGATCCGGTGCTGAACGACGCCCTGGAAACAGCGGTGAAGTTTGCGCCCACGGGCCTCAGTGTGCTCATTCAGGGAGAAAGCGGCGTGGGTAAGGAAAGCTTTGCGCGCATTATCCATCAGTACTCCCAGCGCCGTCAGGGGCCGTTTTTCGTGGTAAACTGCGGCGCCCTTCCCAAGGAACTGGTGAATTCGGAGCTGTTCGGCCATGTGAAGGGGTCTTTCACCGGCGCTTCCGACAACCGCAAAGGTTATTTTGAGGATGCCGACGGAGGCACGCTGTTCCTGGACGAGATTGCCGAACTGCCGGCCGAAACGCAGGCTCTACTGCTGCGGGTGCTCCAAAGCGGCGAATTCCGCAAGGTGGGTTCCAACAAAGTGGAACACACGGACGTGCGCGTTGTGGCCGCCACCAATGTGCAGCTGTACGAGGCCGTAAAGCGCGGCAAATTCCGGGAGGATCTGTACTTCCGCCTGTCGGCCGCCCAAATCCGCATTCCCCCGCTGCGGGAACGCCAGGGGGACATTTACCTGCTTTTCCGCAAGTTCACATCCGATTTTTCGGAAGTGAACGGCATGTGCAAAATATCACTGAAACCGGATGCCATCCGCATGCTGGAGCAGTACCGCTGGCCAGGCAATATCCGCCAGCTGCAGGGCTTTACCCAATCGCTTACGGCGCAGCTTTCCGTGAAAGTGACGCCCACGCTTCAGCGCATCGAGCTATCGGCCCGGGAACTGGAACCCTACATGCCCCGCGAGGAGGGAGAACCCATCCCCATGCTGTACGAAGGCCCCCAGCCGTCCTCTTCCTTCAGTGCCGATGAGCGCCAGGCCATCTTCAAGGCCATCTTCGACCTCAAGCAGGAGGTAGATGCCCTTAAGGCCCATATCGACCGCCGGGAGCTTCCGCCGCCCCCGGCCCGGCCCATGGAAGAAACGCAGGAAGCCGAATGGCAGGGAGAGGAAACCTTCCCCCAGGAACGGCCCATCTTCCACGTGGAAACGCCTGCGCAGGAGCCCCAGCCCCACACTTTGTCTATCCGCAAGTCGGAGGAAGAACTTATCCGCGCCGCGCTGGAGAAACACGACGGCAACCGCAAGAAGGCGGCCGAAGAACTGGGCATGAGCGAGCGTTCGCTGTACCGCAAACTGCCCCCGGAATTCCGTAAGAAATGAAACGCCTGAGCTGCATACTGGCCATGGCGTTCATGGTGGCTTCCTGTGGAATTTATTCTTTCACAGGCACTTCCATACAGCCCGATGTAAACACCATCACCATTCCCTTTGTGGAAAACAAAGCCGTGCAGGTGAATCCCTCCCTGTCCAACGACCTCACAGAGGCCCTGCAGGAAAAGTTCCGCAAACTCACCCGCCTGGAGCAGGTAGATGTGGACGGAGACCTGGAGCTGGTCTGTGAAATTACCGGTTACGACGTAAAGGCCACCGCCATCACCGCCCAGGAACAGGCTGCCCAGAACCGCCTCACTGTGCAGGTAAAGATAGAGTTCACCAACCGGAAATACCCGGAAGACGACGTTAGCAGCTCCTTCAGTGCCTACGAGGACTTCGACGCCACCCTGTCGCTGGACGCCGTGGAAAGCGGTCTCTGCGAAACCATCGTGGAAAAACTGGTAGAAGATATTTTTAATGCAACGGTAGCACAATGGTAAGATCGTCGCATATCGACCTCCACACCCTTACGCTGGACGAGCTGGTGGGGGTAGTGAACCTGTACCCCTGGTACGGAGCGGCCCGCGTAGAGCTTTGCTCCCGCATGTCGGAAGTGGGCGGTGACGACTGGGGGCTGGAGCAGTTTGCCGGCGAGGCCCTTTTTGTGGCCGACCGCAGCAAAATTGCCGCCTTTTTGCACCGTGGCCGGAAGGGAGATTACTCCGACAAGGACGTCCAGGCCCTGCTGGCCTCTTATCTGGAGCCCGCCCCGGAGGAGACATCGGCCGCCGAGCATCAGGTGCGCGTGGTGGGCGGAGACTATTTCTCCCAGTCGCAATACGACAACGTGCGCAAGGGTGAAGATAATATTTTTACCCGCTTTGCCGCCAAAGCCCGTCCGGAAGGTTCTCCCGACGAGGAAGCGGGCAGCGAAATTGCCGACCGTTTTGCCACCGAAACCCTGGCCCGGATCTTTGCCGAACAGGGCCGTCCGGAGGAGGCAAGACGCATTTATTCGCGTCTGGTTTTGGATATTCCGGAAAAAAGTGCTTACTTTGCATCCCTTATTGACGAATTGGATTAAAATTAGTTAACGATATGAACGCAGCATTCACTGTTTTGGTCGTCCTCATTATCATTGCGGCCATTCTTCTGATCGCGGTTGTCCTCCTGCAGAACGGCAAGGACGGCGGCCTCGCCACCAACTTCACTTCGGCCAACCAAACCCTGGGCGTACGCCAGACGGCCACCATCCTGGAAAAAGCTACCTGGTATCTGGTAGGCTTTATCCTGGTAGTTTCCGTAATTACCGTATTTGTTGCCCGTGGTAACACCCAGCGCGGTTCCAACGACGCCGTCAGCACCGAAATCATGAACCAGGTGGATGCCGCCGCTTCGGAAGCTCCCGCCTTCCCGCTTCCTCAGGACAGCCCCGAGGCCAGCCCGGAAGCCGAATAAGCAAACCGATATAAACGATTAGGGCCAACCCGCAAGGGCTGGCCTTTTTTTTTGAAAAATTTGCTTATATTTGTGAATCAGACAATAACTGTTATATACTTATATGAACAAGACAATCAAATCCCTTGCCGCAGCCCTTATGGCGGTAGCCGCCGTGGCCTGCGCCTCCCCGGAAAAGATGGCCAAAATGGCCGATTCCGTAAAAGTCACCTGCAACCCTTCCGTTCTGGAAGTGGTTAACGACCAAATTCTTGCCACCGTAACGGTGGACTGCCCCAAAGACTACTTCAATCCCAAGGTAATTGTAGAGGTTACCCCCGTGATTGTGTACGAAGGCGGTGAAGCTGCCATGAAACCCTTCAAGTATCAGGGCGAAAAAGTGAAGGACAACTACCGCGTTGTCTCTTCCCAGGGCCAAACCCTTACTGAACAGCTCAAGTTCGACTATGTAGAGGGCATGGAAAAGTGCTTCCTGGAGCTCCGTGGCCGCGTTCTGGCCGGCAAGAAGGAAATTGCCCTCCCGTCCAAGAAGGTTGCCGACGGTGCCAACACCACCTATATGCTGGTAAAGCGCCAGGGCGATGTAGCCTTCAAGAAAGACGAATACAAGGATATCCTCACCAGTTCCACCGAAGGCCAGATCAAGTATCTGGTGAACAGTTCCCAGGTGCGCAACTCCGAGCTCAAGGGAGACTCCGTAAAGGACTTCCTGGCAGCTCTGGATGCCATTGAAAAGGACGAGCGTGCCACCATCACCGGAACGGAAATTGTGGCTTACGCTTCCCCGGAAGGCGCCGAAGACCGCAACAACAAGCTGTCCGGAGACCGTTCGGCAACGGCCACCAAGGCCTGGGGCCAGGTAACCAAGGGTCACGAGACGCTGGATCCGTCGGTCCGCAGCGTGGGTGAAGACTGGGAAGGCTTCCAGCAGCTGGTGGCCGAATCCAACATCGAGGATAAGGACCTGATCCTGCGCGTCCTGTCCATGTATTCGGATCCTGCCGTGCGTGAGAACGAAATCAAGAACATGAGCCAGGTTTACACCGCCCTCAAGGGAGAGGTGCTGCCGGAACTGCGCCGCGCCCGCCTCATCGCCAATGTAGAATATAAGAACTACACCAACGACGAGCTGCTGGAACTGCTGGAGCAGAATGCCGATATCCTGGACGAGGAAGCCCTCCTTCGCGCCGCTTCCGTGGTGAACGACTACGCCAAGATGGAGAACATCTACAAGAAGGCCGTGGAACGCTATGGCAGCGACCGTGCCCAGTACAACCTGGCCGCCACCTACCTGGCCCAGGGTAAGGACGCCCTGGCCGAGCAGGCTCTTGCCAAAGTGAAGGCCAACGACGCCGACGTACTCAACGCCAAGGGCGTGCTGGCCCTGCGTAACAACGACCTGGACACCGCCGAATCCCTGTTCCGCAAGGCTGCCGGCAGCAACGAGGCCAAGGCCAATCTGGGCGTGATCCAGATCCTTACCGGCCGCTACGAAGAGGCCGCCGAAACCCTCAAGGACAAGAAGGGCTGCTGCAACAACACTGTGCTGGCCTACATCCTCACCGATCAGTTGGACAAGGCCGCTGCCGCCGTGCACTGCAAAGATGCCCGCGTACAGTACCTGAAGGCCATCATCGCCGCCCGTCAGGGTGACGCCCAGGGCGTGAAGGACAACCTGGCCAACGCCTTTGCCAACGAAGAGCTGAAGGCCCGCGCCGCCCGCGACGTGGAATTTGCCGGCTACGAGTTTTAAGCATCGGCCGTGAAGAACGGACGACTGGTGGACATCATCTTCTGCATCCTTGTGCTGCCGGGGATGATGTTCCTTTTTCCCATCGGGGAATGGGCCCAGTGGCATCCCGGATATATCCTGGGATACGCCGGGTGGCTGTATGGTGTCTATTTCCTTTGCCGGGAAGTCCTGGGGGCGCAGCTGCTGAAAGGCGCAAAAGGCATCCTCACGGTGCTGGGCGTACTGTTTCTGGTAGCCGCCATCACCTTCCTCATGTCCTGGAGCCGGGTAGATTTCCCGCGGGATGCCGACACGGTTTCCGGCCGCATGGAAATGCATCAGCGGGCCATGTGGGTGCTGCTGGTGGCCGATGTCACCATCGGCCTGCTGGTGGGAATGTACAGCACCCGCATCCAGGAACTTGCCGAGAAAAAGGAGGTTACGGCCGCATTGGACAATGCCCGTTCGTCGCTGTTCAAACGCAGTTTTGACGCCGTAGCCGATGAGGAAATCCAGCTGAAGAGCGATTACCGGACGGTGCACGTTCCCCTGTCGGCCATCCAATACATAGAATCCCGCAACAACTACTCCTGCGTACACCTGGACCACCAGGAGGACATCGTTTCACAAATTGCCCTGAAAAAGGTAATGGAGCTGCTTCCGGAGGGGAAATTCATCCGGATTCATCGCTCGTACATAGTACCCGTGTGGCGGATTGAATCCAAATCCCTTACGCAGGTTCAACTGATGGGCGTGAAGGAGCCGCTCCCCGTGGGCCGCGCCTTCAAAGACAGTATTAGAGGCACATCCAATGACGAAGAAAGCTAAGCAAGACTTCTTTGCTACCCGCTCTACCAGCTGGTGGATGGTGGCGCTGGCCATGATAGGCTCCTGTTTCTCGGGGGTTACGTTCGTGTCGGTGCCCGGCATGGTGGCAGGCTCCGGATTCGGCTACCTGCAAATGTGCATGGGCTTTTTCCTGGGCTATCTGGTCATTGCCTTTGTGCTTACGCCGCTGTATTTCCGGCTGGGCGTGGTGTCCATTTACCAGTATCTGGAACAGCGCTTCGGCCTGTCTTCGTACAAGACCGGGGCGTGGTTCTTCTTTATTTCCAAAATGCTGGGGGCCTCCGTACGGTTTTTCCTGCTGTGCGCCACGCTGCAGCTGCTGGTTTTCGGCCCCTGGGGCGTTCCGTTCTGGGTTACGGTGCTGGTGGCGGTATTCCTCATCTGGCTGTACACCTTCCGGGGCGGGGTAAAATCCGTCATCTGGGTGGACATGCTCAAAACCCTGTGCATGCTGGTTACCGTCGGGCTGTGCCTGGTGCTTATCGGCCGGGAAGTGGGCAGTTTTGACAAATCCATGGCCAAGGTGTTTTGGTTTGACGACGTGAACCACCCGCAGTTCTTCTTCAAGCAGCTGCTGGGCGGCCTGTTCACCGTAATTGCCACCACCGGACTGGACCAGGACATGATGCAGCGAACCCTGGCCTGCAAGAACGTGAAGGACTCCCAGAAGAATCTAGTGGTGTCCAGTCTGCTGCAGATTGTGGCCATAGCCTTCTTCCTGGTGCTGGGTGTGTACCTGTACCAGTTTGCCGCCCTGCACGGCATTGACGCCAAAGGGGATGCGCTGTTCCCGGAGGTGGCCTGCTCGCAGTTCCTGCCGCCCATTGTGGGTGTGCTGTTTGTGGTGGGACTTATTGCCGCCGGTTTCCCGGCCGGCGGATCGGCCCTCACCGCACTTACCACCTCTTTCACCGTAGATATCCTGGGCGGGCTCAAACGGGCCGATTCGGACCGGCTGCGCAAGTGGGTGCACATTGGCATGGCCGTTTGCATGGCGCTTTGCATCCTTATTTTCAGCGTGCTCAATTCCACCAGTACCATTGACGCCGTGTACCGGCTGGCCAGCTATACCTACGGTCCGCTGCTGGGTTTGTTCTGCTTTGGCATTGCCAGCAAAAAGGCCGTCAAAGACCGCTGGGTTCCGTTTGTGTGCATCCTGGCCCCGCTGCTATGCCTGGTGCTGGATTTGAATTCCGAGGCCTGGTTCGGCGGCTATCACTTCAGCTACGAGTTGCTGCTGCTGAATGCGGGCTTCACCGCCCTGGGCCTGTTGTTCCTTAGAAAGAAATGAACCGCTGGCTGCCGATACTGCTGATGCTCTTTTCCGTGGGCTGCGCCCGCGGACAGGACGCTCCCAGGCCCATCCGGCTTACGGAGATGCCGCAAACCCGCCTGAACATTCCGGCGGGGCAATATTCCGGCATTTCCTACATAAAGGGAAACCAGTTTGTGGCGGTGGACGACAAAGCCGGCGGCGGAGGAATCCAGTCCTTTGTGGTTCAAGTGGATTCCGCAGGTAACTTGGGGATGGTGCTTGCCACAGCGCTGCCCACCAACGCATCCGGAGAAAAGGACCTGGACAACGAGGATCTGGTATTCGTAAAGGAGCGAAACAGCATTTTCGTGGCCTCCGAAGCCACCCAGACCATCCGGGAATATAAGCTTACCGGAAGACCTTCCGGGACCGAACTGGCTGTTCCGGAAACGTTTGGAACAGAATACATTATCCCTAACCGAGGCTTTGAGGCCCTGGCCTATAACGCAGCCACGGGCCTGTTCTGGACCACCACGGAAATGCCCCTCCCGACCGATTCGCTGTACCGTTTCCAAAGCTTCTCGGCCGAAACGCTGGAGCCCGTGGAACAGTATTTCTACGCAGCGGAGAACGCTTCCGTGGAACCATCGGCCGCCGCATCGGCCCGGGCCTATGTATTTGGCATCCCGGCGCTTACGGCGTTGGACGACGGACGGCTTCTGGTGATGGAACGGGAGCTGTATGTTCCACAGGGCGGCCTGGGATCCATGCTGGCCGACTCCTTCTGCACCACCAGCATTTACGAGGTGGATCCTGTCCGCTGCCAGGCGCCGGTGCTGGAGAAAAAGCTGCTGCTAAGTTTTAACACCTACGCCTTGAACCTGGCCGATTACGAAGGCATGTGCCTGGGACCCGTTCTTCCCGACGGCACCCAGCTGCTCCTGCTTATAGCCGATTCCCAAGGCGGCATGGGTGGTCTGGTGGGCGAATACCTGAAGGTGATAAAGCTGCAGTACGAATAGCTTTTTTGCCGCAAGCCTTGCTAATTGACAAAAAAGTGGTATCTTTGCAGTCCCGTCTGTTTTAGATGGGCGTTTCGGACCAAGTTCCCCGGAGAGGTGGGTGAGTGGCTGAAACCAGCAGTTTGCTAAACTGCCGTACGGGTTATTCTGTACCACGAGTTCGAATCTCGTCCTCTCCGCTTCAAAGGCTGCCATGCGGCGGCCTTTTTCGCTATCAATACAGGGGGCGCTGCCCCCTCATACACCCCTGCGGCCTATTCGCCTTTCCATCTTTTGCCTGCGGCAAAAGACACGGCCCGGCCGGGCGCCTGCTGGCGCCATCGTCGCTTCGCTCCTCCAGTCACCACCGCTCCTTCGAGCAACCCCAACCCTTCGATTCCTGGTATAAACTATCCAAGCCCGGTGCTCTGCAGAGCGCTTTTACCCTCGCGAAATGAAAGTTTCGTTGCCGTGTTGACACGCAGAAGTGCATAGAAGGCCTTTTTTCTGTCGACACAGCAACGAAATCGGCTTTTTTACCCAAAACCATTGCCGTATTGACGCACAGAATGCACAGAATGGTGATTCTGTGTCAACACGGCTCTC
>CAMJKI010000008.1 GCA_946406355.1 uncultured Bacteroidales bacterium
CCTTGCCGGAAGAGCCGATGAGGCCCATATAGAAACGCTCTTCGAACGCCAGCGTGACCAGCGCTGCCTTGCCGTAGCGGGAAACGCCTTCGATGCCCACATGTTTGGCATCCACGTCCGGATCCGTTTCCAGGTAATCCAGGCCACGGGCAGCACCCCAGGCCCAGGCACGCAGGGAACCCCAGTCATCCGGTTTGCGCGGCTGGCCATGATTGGTAAGGCCGATGATGCCACGGGTAAGGCCGGCGCCGTTGTCGGCCTGGATGCTGCCGGGATCTATCATGGCATAACCCCAGCCGGCGGCCAGCAGCTGCTGGTTGGACGGCGGATCCTGACCGGGCGTCTGCTGTTGCGGGCGCATGAATGCCGCAAAAGGATTGGCCGGTTCGAAGGGCTGCCAGGCAGGGTATTTCTTCATGAGTTCCGCCGTCTCCGGATCGTTCTCCAGCAAGCGGCGCAGCGCCTTGTTGATAACAGCCATATCCTCTCCGCCCGGCTTTACCGGATTGGGCATATTCGCCTGGCCGAACATCATAAGCAGCGGAACCGGCCCCGTGGCGTTGGCGGGAGTAACCACAACCATCTTGATATCTACGTTGATGGAAGGGCAGGCGGAATTGTCCACATGGCCCCGGAGTTGCTTGGCTTTGGCCCTCATCATGCCCACCATCTCTATTTCCTCCGCCTCCACGGTCCAGGTTACAGAAGGCACATTATCCGGAACACGGCCGTACACCTCGCTCTCGAAGCCCTCTACAATCTCTGGCCGGCGGACCTCCCACCACTGTTTGGCGGTAGTTACTTTCTTGCCCGCCCTGGTCTTGAGGATTTCCGGAAGAACAGGGAAAGGATTGGCCTTGCTTTCATCGTAATTGGCCGCGTAGGGACTCTTTTCATCGGCATCGAAACCGCGACGGATAGATTTGATTCCCAGTTGGTCCATCATGTTCTGGTGGTCCTGTTCGGCCGTAAAGGTAACCGGTTCCTGTGCAAAGGATGCTGCGGAAAGCAGGCAGCCGGCGAGCAAAAGGAGTAACTTTTTCATATCAGATTGCTTGTATTCTTCTCCAAAGTTAATCAATTATACTGGAATTGACTAATTAATCCGTATCTTTATATGCCAATTATCCATTCCATAAAATGAGAAAGAATTCCGTTATCCGCAGCCGTTCCGGCCTTGTTGCAGCAGCCTGCTGTATGGCACTTGTGGCCTCCTGTTCCACAGGCGTAAAAAAAACGAGTGATTTACCCGTTACCCCGGGCAACCCTTTCCTGCCGCTTTGGGAGCATATTCCGGACGGGGAGCCTTACGTGTTCGAAGACCCCGACCAGCCCGGCAAGTACCGCGTATATCTGTACGGATCGCACGACAATCTGATAACCAACTACTGCGGCCGGGACCAGGTGGTTTGGTCGGCCCCGGTGGAAGATCTAACCCACTGGCGCTATGACGGCGTCATCTTCAGCGTGGACAGAAATGCCGATGGCGAGCCGCTCAATTCCGACGGAGAGGCCGATGTACTTTATGCGCCCGACGTAACCTTGGTCACGGCAGCCGACGGCACCAAGACCTACTACCTGTACCCCAACGACCAGCATGGCGGACGCAACGGACTGGTGGCCAAAAGCAGCCGGCCCGACGGCCCCTTCGAGGTTTGCAACTGGAGCAAAGAGAACCCCAACGCAACCGACGGAATTCTGGCCTTCGACCCCGCCGTGTTTGTAGATGACGACGGCCGGGTATATGGCTACTGGGGCTTTGAGCGCTCGTTTGCCGCCGAACTGGACCCGTCCACGATGGCCACCGTGAAGCCCGGAGCCCAGATTGTGGAAGACATGGTGAGCGGCCGATACCAGGAGGGTGTCTTCAGTTTCTTCGAAGCCTCGTCCATCCGCAAGATCAAGGATAAATATGTGTTTATCTATAGCCGTTTCACCAAAGACGGCGAATTCGGCCTGCCCGTTTCCAACTACACGCTGGCCTATGCTTATGGCGATCATCCGCTGGGCCCCTGGACCTACGGCGGCACCATCATCGACGCCCGCGGCCGGGACACGGATGAACAGGGAAAGGTGATTGCCACCGGCACCGTGGACGGCAATACGCACGGCTCCATCTGTGAAATCGGCGGGCAATGGTACGTGTTCTACCACCGTCAGACGGGAACGGACGAATTTGCCCGGCAGGCCATGGTGGCACCCATAGAGGTTAAGGTAGAGGAAGGCGAAGGCGGCAAGGTGGTAATCTCGGAAGGTGAATACAATTCCGAGGGATTCTCCCGGCAGGGCCTGAACCCGCTGGAATGCCACTCGGCCGGCCTTGCCTGCTGGTACACCGGACCCAAAACCACCATTCACGACTGGCCCAACAACATCTTCTTCGGCTCGTATGTGGCCGCCGGCTATGGCACAGAAGACAAGTTCAGTGCGCCTTACGCCCCGCACAACAATACGAACCTGGTGGTGAACAACACGGACGGCTCCATTGTGGGCTATAAGTACTTCAATTTTGACGGCACCCGCGGACGAAAAGATGTAAAACTGCTTCTTACGCTAATTCCGGAGGGCATCGACGGCACCATCGAGATATGGGCCGACCGTCCCTGGACGTCGCAGGGCGGAAAACAGCTGGGCGCCCTTCAGCTAAAGGCCGATATGCCCCAGACCGCCACGGAAATGAAAACCAGCCTGCCGGATATCGGCCAGTTGGAAGGCAAACATGCCCTTTTCTTCAAGTTCGCTTCCCCTGTAAAGGAAACGTCCATCTGCCGGCTGGAAAGCTTCTTTTTCCGATAAGCATTCAGGAGAAATAGCTCATCAGGGCGCGCTGGTATTCCAGCAGCGCCTTGGCGCCTGCCGAGGTAATGCGGCACACCGTGTGGGAGCCCCGGCCCTCTCCGCTGCGGGAAACTTTGATGTAGCCGGCCTCTTCCAATTTGGTAATCTGGACGCTGAGATTCCCCGCCGTAGCTTTCGTGAGCCCTTTCAGGTACACGAAATCGGCATCGTCCAACGAGTCCAGCGCCACCATCACTTTCAGGCGCAGCTCGTTGTGGAGTATGGGATTCAGGTCCTTAAACTCCATCTTTTACGTGTTTTTCGAACAGATGACCGGGAATAATCAAGGCCGATACGGCCGTAAGCGCCACGCACAGGGGTTGCCAGTACCATAGCTCTCCCTGCAGGAGAAACGCACCCAGGCCGATGGCTGCACCCAGCAGTCCGCCGATAATCATCGGCCGGAAGCGCAGTTCTTCGCCGGTAATGAAGGCGCCGATGCCCGCAAGCAGGCAAATCAGCGGATTCTCCGCCACCTCGTAAATGCCGGCAAAGCCAAACAGGAAGCCGCCGGCCCCGATGGCGCACGCGGCAAAAATCCAGTAATCCAGCACCAGCTTGGACCTGCGGGTGCGCATGTGCGTGTGCTCACGGTCTTTCCGGATGATGAAGTACATCATCGGCAAGCCTATCAGCGGTATGCCCACCCACAGCCAAAGGCACCATTGCTGCCGCAGCCACTGCCACAGGAGAAACTCCAGCAGGTAAAACGATGCCGCCAGCCATCCCCACAGCGGAAACAGGTTGTTCCCCGTGGGGCGGTCGTCCATATTAACTTTGCCCCTGGTCTGGGCAATCACTTCGAGCGCATCAAAGTTTTCTTCCATAACAGGGGCAAAGATACTTAATATTATTGAAAGGTGCTATTAGGGAAGGCTACAACGATTTCTCCGGATTGGACAAACTAAAAAAGGATCACAGGGCGGAAAACAGCTGGGCGCCCTTCAGCTGAAGGCCGATATGCCCCAGACCGCCATGGACATGACAGCCGAGCTGCCCGAAATCGGCAGCCTGGAAGGCAAACACGCCCTCTTCTTCAAGTTTGCTTCGCCCGAAAAAGAAAAGTCCGTGTGCCGGCTGAAAAGCTTTGTGTTTGAATAAAGGACCGCTCTACTTCAGGAGAGCATCTACCAGCGCATCCACTTTGTCCTGCACCACAGTGGCAAGAAGGATGTTGCCGTCCGGGCCGATGACGTATTTGGAAGGAATCCACTGGACCTTATAGGCCTCGTACACGGCGCTTTCCTTGCGGGACTTGTAATCGGCCAGCTGCAGCCAGCCGATACCCTGCTCCTTCACATAGGAGGCCAGTTTTTCGGCATCGGTGTCGCAGGAGATACCCACCATTACAATGTCTTTCCGGCCTTCCAGCTTTTTTTGCAAGGCCTTGAGCTGCGGCATTTCGTTCCGGCAGTCGGGGCACCAGGTGGCCCAGAAGTCCAGGATGACGGTCTTCCCCTTAAAATCCTTGAGCGTATAGGTTTTGCCGTCGGTTCCGGGCAGGGTGAACGCCGGAGCCTGGCCTTCCTTGATCAGCTGGGTGGCGTACTGGGCGTCCAAATCTTCCTGCTGGGCGCGGGCAGTTGCGGCTCCCAGTACCAGGAGACCGGCCAAAAGGGTAATAAGATACTTTTTCATAATCTGCTATTTGAATAAAGCCCTCACCAGGGCGGGGATATCGGCAACTTTCACTATTTCAATTCCTTCCGGTTTGCGGTCGAAATGGGTATAGGAGCTTACGAAAATGCGTTTGAAGCCCAGGCGGGCAGCTTCCACGGCGCGACGTTCGGCCTGCGAGACCGGACGGATTTCTCCGCTGAGGCCCACCTCACCGGCAAAACACACGTTGGCGGGAATGGAATAATCGAAGTTGGAAGAGAGCACGGCGCAGATGACGGCCAGGTCGCAGGCCGGGTCTGTAATGCGCAGGCCGCCGGCCATGTTCAGGAACACGTCCTTCTGGCCCAGTTTGAAGCCGGCCCGCCGTTCCAGCACTGCCAGCAGCATATTCAGCCGGCGAACGTCAAAACCCGTGGCGCTGCGCTGGGCCGTACCGTAAACGGCCGATGAAACCAGGGCCTGTACCTCGAAGAGGAAAGGCCGGTTGCCGTCCAGCATGGCGCAGATGGCCGTGCCGCTGAGGCCTTCCTCGTGCATGGGAATGAGCATTTCCGACGGATTGGCCACTTCCCGGAGGCCGGTGCCCGTCATCTCGAACACCGCCAGTTCGGCCGTGGAGCCAAAACGGTTCTTGATGCTGCGAAGCACCCTGTAGGCACCACGATTCTCTCCCTCGAACTGCAAGACCACATCTACAATATGCTCCAAAATCTTGGGCCCGGCAATGGAGCCTTCCTTGGTAATATGGCCGATGAGAATAACGGGTATGCCCGTTTCCTTGGCAAAACGGAGCAGCGTGGCCGCCACTTCCTTAATCTGGCTCACCGAGCCGGCGGTAGATTCCACGGCAGGACAGTACATGGTTTGCACCGAATCCACTATCATCAGGTCCGGAGCCACTTCCTGCGCCTCTTCCAAAATGGCGGTCATATCCGTTTCACTGTATATGAAACAGTTGGAGGCATCCCCGCCCAGGCGGTCGGCCCGCATTTTTACCTGCTTTACGCTTTCCTCGCCGGTAACGTACAGGGTTTTAAGTTCCGGCCGGTGCAGGGGCAATTGCAGGGAAAGGGTAGATTTGCCGATGCCGGGCTCTCCGCCCATGAGCACCAGGGAGCCCTGGACAATACCGCCCCCCAGCAGCCTGTCGACCTCGGCGCTGCCCAGGGAAATCCGGTCTTCCTGCGAGGTGGAAACCTCCTTGAGCGGCTGGGGCTTGCGGCCCGATCCGGGCACGGAAACGGCCACGGGACGCTTTCCGGTAACCACTTCCCTTTCCACCATGGTATTCCACTCCCCGCATGCGGGGCAGCGCCCCATCCACTTGGAGTATTCGTTGCCACAGTGGGAACAGAACCACAGGGACTTCGTCTTTTTTGCTACAGTTGCCATCGGCCTCATTTTTGGTCCGGTAAAGATACAAAAAATCCCCCGGAAAAACAGCCTTGTCGCCCTGCTTGCCCTGTCCCGATTTGTTTAAATATTCGGGACTCGCTTTTTGTTAATACCGGACACGGCCTGGCGGAACTATCCATATCTTTATTGAAAATACTAATACAAGATGGCGATAAAACACTTGTCCGGCAGGGTATTGCCTCTAGCTGCCACTCTGTTATTGATGGCTTGCGGGCCTGTAGACCCTGACAAGCCGTCCGGCAGCCCAACAACTCCCACAACACCCACTACTCCCACGGGGCCGGAGACTCCACCTGAAACACAGGAAGCGTACTGTACCACAGACATGCCTGCAGAATGGGTATTCAGCCGCCAGGCCTCATCCACCACCTTCCAGCTGGAAACGAACATCGAGAGTTTTTCCATCAAGGTAAACGACTCCTGGTGCTCGGCGCAAGTGCAGGATGCGGGCACCGGCAAACAGAAGAAACTGGTTGTCAATGTCCAGGAGTATGATGCCCGCAAAGAAGACGGGTCCTACTCCTGTGATCCGCCCAGGAAGACAACCTTCCGCATTACAGGCGGCGGTGTATTTGACCGCACCCTTACCGTCATTCAAAACACCCATGTGGAATTCAGCCTCCCTTCGCTGCAGTATATCGGCTATGACTTTTACTTGTTCGTGGAGGCCGATGACGTAAGCGTAGATGTACCTGTAAGCGTCAACTGCTATAGTTGGTCGGCCAAGACGGACGCCACGTGGCTCACCGTAAGCTGCAAAGACCATTCAACACTTACTGTCAGATCATCGGCCCGGGCATACGGCGCCGCGCGCCAGGGGCTGGTTACGGTTTTCGATGAGGCAGACCAGAGGAACAACTTCACGTTTGTCGTGGCGGACAAAGACGCCACGCTCACCGGTAACGACTACGACTATGGTGACGGGTCGGAATGGGATTAATCATTATTGAAAAACAGTATCCATATGAGCATAAAAAACACCTTGTGGCTTTTAATGGCAAGTCCGCTGCTGGTCCTTGCCTGCAGCCGGGAGATCCCCGTCCGGCCCGATGACAGTGAATGCCTGCAAGTTACAATAAGTGATGACGAGGTGGCAACACGCTCCATCGTCATAGACAATCCCGGAATCAAACTGGAATCCTTCTGGAAAGCGGATGACCAGATTGGTGTTTTTGGCAGTACGGGACAGAACATCGCTTTCTCCGTTGCCGGGAACACCATCTCCAAAGACGGGAAAACCGCCGACTTCGTGAGCGACAATTCCATCCCGTCGGGACAACTAATGGCTTATTACCCTTTTTCCGCCACTGCCCAGAAAAGCGGGGACGGATTCACCCTTGACTTTCCCGCCACACAGCACTATACTATGGAAAGAGGCGTCGTGCAGCCGGATCCTTCCGTTTGCATGATGGCCGGAATGGGGTCGAAAGGGAGCGGCGTAAGTTTTGTCAACCTGATGGCCGTCTTGAAGGTGGGCCAGGTGTTTACGGAAGACGTCCAGGTGAAAAGCGTTGAATTCCGGGACTTGTCCGGCAGCCCCGTCAGCGGTCCTTTTACCGTGAGTTTTACGGATAAGATCCCTTCGGCAAACTTTTCGGGCAGCGACAAGGTGATTCAGTTGGATCTGGGCTCCGGAATCCGGGCCGATGCGGGGGATTTGTTCATCGTATTCCTCGTAGTTCCTGCCCGGGAATATCCCAAAGGATTTGAAATAACCTTTGTTGCTGCAGATGGAAAAAAGACGGTGAAAACGGTAGGGTCCAGGGATGGCAAAACCCTGCATCGCAGCGTGGTCTATCCCATAGGTGACATCAATACTTATTCCAATGTGCCGGGGATGTCTTACGAACTGAAACCGGCGTCCAGGATCATGTCTCCGGATATGCTGGATATGGTGAAAGTGACTGCGCGCGACTCTTCCTATGTCTATGCCGATGACGGCTCGCTGGCAATGGATGCCGACGGAAATCCGGTAAAGATGCCGTACCTGACCTTGCTGGTTCATAAAGACATGAATCCGCAGGTGGGCAACTACCTGATATTCAACCATCCTTCCACGGATATGCCCCAGGGCGGCGTGTACAAGGTGGGTCAGTGCAAGCTGGCCTCTGACGGGCAGCATTGGGAGGTATACGCCGTACCGGAGCCCAACTTTGCGGCACCCTTCGAGCAACTGACCATCGGCGGACCCCTGTTCAATTCCGACGGCAACCTGAATCCCGACTGCGGCGTAGATATCGACATCAGCAGTTATATCCGGGAAATCCGCGATGAGGAAGGAAATGTGATAAGCACCCAGGGCCTTCCCTCCTATCGGACGAATGCCGTCGAGGTGATGACACGTGGCGGAGGGGTGGGCCGGGTCTCGTTCTCCACGCCCGACCTTACGCTTAGTATGGATGACCAAAGCCACTGTACCTGTGACGTTTCCGCGAAAATGAGCGTAAGCATGCGCGTTGCCATCGGCATCATCGGCGGAGAACTGCAGTACATTTATACCAAAGTGAATCCATCGCTGCAACTCAAGACCACTTTTGGTATTTATGGCAAATATGAATATACCAAGAGGGAGCATCTGTGGACATTCTATACGGCCGGTATTCCCATCGGCCCCATCGTTTTGCTGCCGGAGGTGGGTTTCGATATCTTCGGGGGTGTCGGCGGCGAATTGAAATTTTCCGCATCCACCACGTTCAACTATGATCTGGGCACTTATGGCCTGATGTATAACAAGGGCGATGGCCTCACCTTCAAACACGAATACAAAGAACCTCCCGCAGACGACGGCTTCAATCCCAGCATTCCCAGTCTGGAGGCGGGACTTTCTGGCAGCCTGAACGCTTTTGCAGGTATCGGCATGAGGGCGGGCATCTCTGTCTATGGCATGTGCTCGCTGGGCGCCGCCACCGATGCGAAACTGAATTTCGGCCTCGTGGCCAAAAAAGACATCGACACCCTTTCCATGGGCATAAAACTGGCTTTGACTCCCGAAATAGACATTACTCCTTACACGGCCGTCCTGGGCGGAAAACTGTCCAAACTATGGAAGGGAATTGGCGGAAAGATAGAATTCAAGCCGCTCTGGGAACGTTATTTATTACCGCAACTGGCGGGATATGCCGGAGTCTCGCTCACCTATACGGCGCCCATTTCGGTCAAACTGGCCGATGGCTGGCCGGTTACTACTCCAGTCCCGAATGGTACGGGGCCCATCGAGTATAAACTCACCCTCAGGGGGAAACCCATCAACCCTATGCCTGTCGCCATAGAAGTTTATGAGAGTTCCGATTTCAATTATATCTATTATGATCCCGAACGGTTCAATAATTATATGGAAGCCGGAGTCCCGCACCTGTATTCATCCACAGTGAAAATGGTTAACCCCAAACGCGTCTTTTCCAAGATCATCGGGCTTCATTCCGAGGAGGAGACCATAATTGATTTCTCAAATAAAGAGCCTGGCGATTGGCTGTATTATCCGTTCCAGTCCGGTGTGGCGTTCAATGTAAGGTATAATCTGTATTCGGGAGACGGGGAACTGCTTCCCAGGAGCGAATCGGATGAGATGTACGGGCAGGTGTATTATTGGCCATTCCGCGCCAACGGATTACCTTACTAACCGGCTTTTTTCTTATCTTTGACAACGTGAAACGTTTTGTCCCCATCCTGCTTGTCCTGGTTTCCGTCGCATGCTCCTGCAGCGCCGGAGACGGGGTGCAGCGGCTGCCGGATTTGCCGGAGCCGATTTCCAGCCCATATGTGACGGTTCTTAATGGGGAACTGACCCTTTTTGGCGGGCATACGGATGGTTTCGTGCTCTCTCCGTCGGCCTGGTACCTCAAGAACGGCACATGGCGGGAAGTGCCGATGAAGTATCCGCACGATCATGCTTTCTGGACGGAACTCCCGGACGGACGGATAATGCTGGGCGGCGGCAGCGAGGGGAGTTTCGGAATCGGGCAGAGCTGGGGCGTCGAAGTCTATGACCCGGCGACGCACAGTTTCTCTGCCATCGGCATCATGAACCACAAGCGCGCTGGGGCATCGGCCCTGGCTTTCCCGGACGGAAGGGTGCTCATAAGCGGCAACTGGTATGCGCCCGACGCAATGGAGATGTATGAACCCGGAAAGGGATTCTCCTTCGTAAAAGAGGTTGCTGCGCAGCGTAATATCCCCTTTATTCTGGCATCCGAAGAGAATAATGCCATCATTTTTTCCGGCCTGGACAATTATGGCAAGCCTTCCGACGGTACGGTGGACCGGCTGTATGGCGAGGCCTTCCATGTTCCTCTGTTGGACGAATGGGAGGCTTGGGGTACCCGGTGGGGACCCCTTTCCATCGACAAGTATTCGTATCTTGTGCTGGCGCGGCACCGGGAAAGCGGTGAGTGGCGCATCCTCAAGATTGCGGGGGAACAGTTTTCCCTATTGGAAACAGAAGTGCCTCTCCCCAAAGGTTCCAAAGCCGGGTCTTATGTCTGGAACCAATTGGTCGTGGACCGGAGTCACAGAAGCGCCTACACCGTGGGGACGGATTCGGAAGGGAACGTTTGCATCGCGTGCATCTGCTATGATCCGGTTTTCGACGGTGGAAAAGCAAAAGTGACGTTCCGGGAAATCGCCGGTCCCTTCCCGATGACTGACGCTTTTACTTTGCTCCCGGATGGGACGGTCATTCTTCCGGGCGGCTCCAATCCCGCCGGGGGTGATATTCCCGGCAGGGATTATTTTACGGCCAGATGCGAAGTGTGGGCTATTCATACCCAGGATGCTGCCAGGGCTTCGTCAGGCTGGCTTTGGGCGATAGTCGCGGGTGTGCTGCTGTTGATCACGGCCTTTTTCCTCTTCCGCCGGAAGAGGGCCGATGCTGTTCCGGAGCCATACGACGCTGAGGTTCCGCCCGAACCCCAGTTGATGGAACGCCTGGCGCAAATAATGGAAGAAGAGCAGCTTTACAAGCAACCGGATCTTCGCGTTGCCGATATAGCATCCCGCCTGGCCACCAACCGGACCTACGTCAGCGCCTTCATGAAAAGCCTCTCCGGCGAAAGCTTTTCCCGGCTGGTCAACGGATATCGCGTCCGCCATGCTCAGAGGCTCATGCGGGAGCGTCCCGATATGACCGTCACGGAGATTGCCGAAGAAAGCGGCTTCTCCTCCCGCAGTTCCTTCTACCGGAACTTCAAGGACATCACCGGCATCACTCCGGCCGAATGGAAAAAAAATCCCGGGGAAAAATCCTCGGGACAACACGCATTTTCCGTATGAATCGGAAATTACTCGGCGTTGTCGATAGCTTCGGCAGCGGCCTCGGCAGCTTCCTCTACGGCGCTGGAGAGGGAATCGGCGGCAGCCTCAACAACTTCCTCGATGGCCTCGGCAGCTTCCTCTACGGGAGCTTCCTCTACGGGAGCTTCGGCCTTCTTGGCATTGTTGTTACCGCAAGCAGCGGTAGCCATTACCATAGCCACAACTGCGACAGACATAAATACCTTTTTCATAATCCTAAATTTTAAGAATACACTTATACTCTCTAACCTTTTCGGACGCAAATGTACGGCAAGTTTTCGAGAAGAACAAGCGTTTTTAAAAAAATTAATAATAAATTGTAAGAAAAAGGCTAAAAAAAGCGTTTTAAGGCCTGATGATAAGGGCGTTAGACCAAACTTCACAGCCTTCGCAGCGTCCCACGAAGCCCAATCGCTCGGTGGTGGTGGCCTTCACGGAAACGCGGTCCGGAGCCACGCCCAGAATGGGAGCCAGCGTGTTCCGCATAGCCTGGATATAAGGTGCCAGCTTAGGGCGCTGAAGGGCAATGGTAATATCCACGTTACCCACTTCGTACCCCTTCTCATGCACTAAAGCCACAACCTTGGCCAGCAGCAGTTTACTGTCTACGCCCTTCCATTCGTCGGAGGTATCCGGGAACAGATGGCCGATATCGCCCAGCGCCAGGCAGCCCAGCAGGGCGTCGCAAAGCGCATGAATGGCCACATCGCCGTCGGAATGGGCCACGAAACCCGTTTCCGAAGGAATCTGCACACCCCCCAGCCACATGGGCAGTCCGGGAGCGATCGCATGCACGTCGTAGCCATGACCAATACGTATATCCATAGTCGTCCGATTTTTGCAAAGATACCAAAAAAATGGTACTTTTGTAAGTTTAGAAGTAATTGCCATGGCCAGTTTATTCAACTTTGGATTCTTCGGGAATCAGGAACACAGGGTGTTCAATTACAAACCCCGGTATTACGATCCGGAAGAGGAAAAGCGCCGCCAGATGTTCGGCGAGGTGGACGGCACCAACGAGGCCGCCCGCCAGAAGGGGGAATATGTGCCCGGCAGCAGCCTCCGGGGCGCTTTCCGCGACGGCAATTACCAGAAAACCCGCACTTCCATGACCAAAACGCACACCATCATTACCCTGGTAACGCTGGTGCTCATAGTAGTAGTGCTCATCTACATGACCAAATTCTTCGAAATGCTGTAGATGGAACTGAAGATCCTGCCCAAGAATATTTCCGACATGATTGCTGCGGGAGAGGTGGTCCAACGGCCGGCTTCCGTGGTAAAGGAACTCATGGAAAACGCCGTGGACGCGGGCGCAACGGACGTGAAGGTGATAATAACCGATGCCGGACGTACGCTCATCCAGGTAATTGACAACGGCTGCGGCATGACGCCGGACGACGCCGTGCTGTGCTTCGAGCGTCACGCCACCTCCAAACTGGCATCGGCCGAAGACCTGCACCACATCCTTACCTTCGGTTTCCGCGGAGAAGCGCTGGCTTCCATTGCCGCCGTGGCCGAAGTTACCCTGCGCACCCGCACGGCCGATGAGGAAGTGGGTGTGGAAGTGTCCATGGCCGGGTCGGAGCATCTGGGCACCCGGGAAGTGAGCTGCCCCATCGGCAGCAATTTCGCCGTGCGGAACCTGTTTTACAACATCCCTGCCCGGCGGAAGTTCCTCAAGAGCGACAACGTGGAACTGCGCCATATAGTGGAGGAGTTTCAGCGGGTAGCCCTTACCCGGCCGGAACTGGGCTTCACCCTCACCCACAACGGCAAGGACATCCATGTGCTGAAGCCCGCCAAATCCCTCAAATTCCGCATCCAGGACTTGCTGGGGCCCGCTGTCACCGGAGACATCGTGGATATATCGGCCGATACTACCATTGCCTCGGTACGGGGCTATGTAGGCCGGCCGGAAAGCGCCCGGAAAACCCTGGGAAACCAGTTCCTGTTTGTGAACGGCCGGTATTTCCGCAGTCCTTACCTGCACAAAGCGGTGATGAAGGCCTATGAAAACCTGATTCCGGAAGGCGCCACGCCGTCGTATTTCATTTACCTGGACGTGGATCCTGCCACTATAGACGTGAACATCCATCCCACCAAGACGGAAATCAAGTTCGAAGAGGACCAGATGCTGTTCCAGACCCTGCTGGCCGCCATCAAGGAAGCCATGGGCCGGAGCAGCGTGGCCGGTTCCATAGAATTCGACAATCCGGAGGCTCGGGAAATCCCGGTCATGGGCACCCGTTTCCAGGAGTACCGGCCGTCGGAGGTTCCCACGGCGGGGGTCGACTTGGGATACGATCCGTTCCAGGAGATGGCCGGCCCTGACGGCGGATTCAGTGGTTTCGGCGGCGGAAAAGCCGAAGCTGCCGACAAGCCCGGCTGGACCGGAGGGCTCTCCAAATACATCGACAAAAGCGACAATTACGGCGCCCTGTTCGAGGACCGGACCTTGCCGTCGGCACAGGTGCTGGTGGTGCAGGGGAAGTATATCCTTACCCAGAGCGCATCCGGACTCATGATAGTGCACGTGCGGCGGGCGCGGGAAAGGATTCTTTACGACCGCTTTCTGCAGGCCCTTTCCGAGGGCACGCACCTGAGCCAGCAGGCCCTGTTCCCGGTTCAGGTGGCCGTAGGCGTAGAGGGCTGCCTGCTGCTGCAGGAACACGCCGCCCTGCTGCAGCAACTGGGCTTTGACATCGCCCCCTTCGGACAGGATTCCGTGGTGGTGAACGGCGTACCGGAAGGCTTTGACGCCGCACCCGGCAAGGTGGAAACCCTGGTGGGCGACCTCCTGCTAATCCTGAAAGACGACCACACCTCCCTGCCGGGCGTGATGGAGCAGGCATCGGCCCAGAAATTTGCCCTCCTGGGTGCCTCCGGAGGCGAAAAACTCACGTCCCCGCTGGAGGCGCAGCGCCTGGTGGACACCCTCCTGCAACGTCCCAATCCCGAATTCACCGCCGCCGGCCGACGCATCATCGCCATAGTACCGGCCGATGAACTGGAAAAAAGATTCTAAGTTATGAACAACAGCATCAGCTCTTTCTTCAACAATATTCCGGTAGTAACCCGGAGCCTCCTGATTGTGAACGTACTCATGTTTCTGGCAACGCTCATCAATCAGGAATTTATGCTGGGCACCTTTGCCATGTTTTACCCGGCATCCCCGTATTTCCGCTGGTGGCAGCCCGTCACCCACATGTTTATGCACGGCGGCTGGTGGCATATTATCTTCAATATGTACTCGCTGGTGGTATTCGGTATGGTAGTGGAAAGGGCTTTGGGAACCCAGAAGTATCTGATCTTTTACTTTATCACCGGCCTGGGCGCAGTAGCGCTGCATACCGCCGTGGAATGGCTGGAAGTCACTTACCTGAACGGGAGCCTGGCCGCGGCCATGTACACACCCATGGTGGGTGCATCGGGTGCCATTTTCGGCGTCCTGGTGGCCTTTGCCATGATATATCCGCAGGCCCGCCTTACCCTCATTTTCCCGCCCATTACCCTGGATGCCAAATGGTGGGTTATCATCTTCATCGGCATTGAACTGGTCACCGGCATTACCGGGACGCGCCTGGGTATTGCCCACTTCGCCCACTTGGGCGGTGCCCTCTTCGGCTTCCTGTTAATCCGTTATTGGAGAAAAGCTGGAAAGATTTACTGCTAAATGGCTTCCGAGAAGAAAAAAAGGCACTGGCTGTCCCGGCTTTCGTTTGGGACGCTTTCCCTTGTGTTCTCCGGACTCCTGCTGCTTAGTTACCTTTCCATGATCATCGACCCGGCGAAGGCCTGGTTTTTCACCCTTTTCGGGTTGCTGTACATTCCCGTGCTGCTGGTTGTGGGTGTGCTGTTTATCCTGTCGCTCATCCGTCGCTCCCACATGCGCGGGCTGCTGCTGATAATGCTGCTGCCCTCCGTTTTCCTTTTTGGCAAGTATTACCAGTTCCGGAAGCCTTCGGACGAGCTGCCGGCTACGCTGAAGGTGGTTTCCTACAACGTGGGACTCTTTGCTCATGGAGACGATGAAAAAGACCCGCTGGCACTGGCCGATTCGGTGTGCGACTGGCTTCGCAAGGCCGATGCCGATATCCTGTGCCTGCAGGAATTCTGCCTGCCTAATAACGTGGATTTCGGCTCCTGGCTCAAGCAGCGGTTTCCCGGCTATCATATTGATTATTATGCGCTTTCCGGCCCCATCGGCCAGTTTGGCAATGTTACCCTGAGCCGCCGGCCCGTTTTGGGAAAAGGCAGGATAAACTTTGAGAAATCTACCAACATGGCTCTTTGGAGCGATGTGCAGCTGGACAGTTCCGTGGTCCGGCTGTACAACTGTCATTTTGAAAGCTACAACATTTCCCTGTCCGGTCTGGTGAAAAAGGCCGGCGAGGAAGGCCTGGTAGAGGAAACCGGGCAAAAAATGCGGCGCTCCATCACAGAGCGGCCCAAGCAGGTGGCCGAGGTGATGCGCGACGTAGATGCCGCCCCGGTCCGGTCCGTAGTGCTGGGCGACTTTAATGACAATCCCCTCAGTTACACCTGTTTCCGCCTGCTGCGGGGCAGGAAGGACAGTTTTGTATCGGCCGGAAAGGGCTTTGGTGCCACCTACCGGAGCCTGTGGCCGCTGCTGCGCATAGACTATATTCTTTATCCCAAAGACCTTGCCGCCGTTTCCTACAAGGTGGACAAGGTGAAGTATTCCGACCATTATCCCATAACCGCCACCTACTATGAAACCGGAAGAGATTCTCGCCGAAGCCCTTAAGACCCTCCGCGCCGGCGGAACCATCCTGTACCCCACCGACACCGTATGGGGCCTGGGCTGCGACGCCACCAACCCGGAAGCCGTTGCCCATATTTACGAAATCAAGCAGCGGGCCGATTCCAAATCGCTGGTGCTGCTGGCCTGCGACCTGGACATGGTTGCCCGTTATGTGAAGGAGATTCCTTCCATTGCCATCGACCTGGTGGAGGTGAACGATGCGCCCATGACCATCATCTACCCCGGTGCCGTATGCGGGGAACAGGGAGCTGCCGGCGACAAGTGGCACCTGGCCTGGAATACCGTAGCGGCCGACGGCAGCGTAGGCATCCGCATTCCGCTGATGGACTGGTGCAAACAGCTGGTATTCAAGCTGGGAAGGCCCATCGTGAGCACATCGGCCAATATCTCCGGCGAACCCACGCCGCAGCGTTTCTCGGACATTCCGCAGGAGCTGAAAGACGCCGTAGATTTTGTGGTTCCTCCTTCCGTGGATACCCAGTCCACCGGCAAGGCCTCCCAGATTCTGAAGCTGGGCCTGAAGGGAGAAATAGAGATTATAAGGAAATAATGGAGCTCTTCTACGCATACGAGGTTTCTGGCCGCTTCTGCCGTTTGGACGCAGAGGAAAGCAGCCATTGTGTCCGCGTACTCCGACACAGGGCCGGGGATGAAATTGACATGATTGACGGCCTGGGCACGCTGTATCACTGCCGTCTTACGCTGGCCGACCCCAAAGGGGCTGAAGCCGAGATCCTGGACAAGCAGGAAGGCTTTGCTTCCCATCCCTATCATCTCACGCTAGGCTGCTGCCCCACCAAGAACAACGACCGCTTTGAATGGTTCGTAGAAAAGGCCACAGAACTGGGTGTGGACCGGATTGTCCCGCTCATCGGAGAGCATTCCGAGCGAAAAGTCTATAAAACGGAACGGGCTGCCCGCATAGCCCTGGCGGCCACCAAACAGTCTTTGAAAGCACGCATTCCGGAAATTGCAGAGCCCCAAAGCGTAAGGTCCTTCATCGCCGCCTCTCCCCAGAATTCTCTCCGTCTCATCGCCTATTGCTTCGACGATCCTTCCGTTCCCCGCCGAAGCATCCTGGATGTATTGAAAGAGAAGCAAGGGTATGACATCACGGTCCTCATCGGCCCGGAAGGGGATTTCTCTCCGGAGGAGGCCCGCCTTGCCTTGGCGCAAGGCTACATCCCCGTCCACCTGGGTCCCTCCCGCCTCCGCACGGAAACCGCAGCCGTCACCGCCGTGGAAGCCGTTTATCTGTGGAGCTTAACCCTTTAGCACTCAACACATTACGCTTGTCCCCGTGCATCGGCAGGTGCACAGGGACAACACTATTTCGCTAACTATCAGCTACTTAGCCTCCACCGCCAGGCGAACAGCACCCCAGGCCAGGAGACTTTGGGCTATCAGGTAGGTGAACATAATCACAAATTCGCGGAGCGCGAAAGTAATTACGCCGAAGGTGCCGGCGGCAATGAGCGAATCGGAGAAAGCGAACAGCAACGCGCCGATAAGGATAATCCACCAGGTGCAGCGGTTTTTCTTGCAGCGGACTACACCGCAAAGGGCGCAGAAGCTAAGCATCAGCAGCACAAAGCCGTACACCGCCATGGGGGCCAGCAGGGCTCCTTCCACCTTGAGCACCTTAACCAGCAGAAACACCAGCACTGCCACACAAGCAATACCGGCCAGCCAGCCCTTCCAGCTGAGTCCCTTCCAGGATTGGGCGCCGAAAAGCGTCATGTAGAAGATATGGCCGACCAGAAAAGCCGCAATACCACTGGCGAACATGGGAAAGGCATCGCTTAGCAGGAAGGTATCCCCGGCAAAGCCGAAAAGTTCGGCCAGAAGAAGCAGTCCCAGCATTTTGCGGTTGAGCGGATGCTCCACGGCATAAGCCAGCACGCTGGCGGCCAGCAGAGGCAGCAGGGCGGGTTTTACCGCCGATGCCAAAGCCGGCTGTTCCCAGATTCGTCCAGCCCAGTTCAACAAACAGGCGATCCCAAAAAAGACCGCCGGTATGCAATACAGATTCTTTTTCATCAGTATTTATCTTCTATTTCGTCTTCCTTGTCCTCGATATAGTCCTTGAAGCGGTCCCGGAGCGACTTGGGAATGGACGTGTCGTTACCAACCCGCTTCTCAATGGCCCAGAGCTGATCTTCTATCTTCTTGGCGCCCTTTTTGTCCTTGTTCTTCAAGGCACTCTCATAGCGGGCCAGCAAGCCATAAACGCCATTCTGCACGCAGAGGGAATTAAGGGTTACGGGTTCCTTCTTTTCGTCCGCGGCAGCTACTTCCACAGGCACTTCGGCGGGCGTTTCCGGATCCAATACGTTAAAGCTCATGCGCGCGCCCTTGATTTTCTGGAGCAAATCAAGTGCCTCTTTCTTGGAGAAATCCCGCTTGCCGTCGGCCGGAATGGAGAACATGATGGTTTTCTCTACTCCCTCGGCCGAATTGTACACCGGAAGCAGGTTGGGAAGATCCTCTCCCACCAGGGCAAAGCCGTCCCGAATACGGAGATTACGCTCGTCCAGCGGCGTAATGTCCATGTCCAGCGACTTGAACTGCATGTTGGCTTCCTTGCGAACCGGCACAAAGGCCTGGATGGCCCACTGGGAGTTATTCTCCGGATTGGGCGTAAGGAAGAAACGGATATCGCCTCCCAGGCTGAAGGCCGAAAAGGCGTTTCCGGCAAATTCTACCGTGGACTTGGGCACATAACATTCTTCGGGCTGTTTTTCGGTGCAGGCAACCAGTGCCAGCAGTGCAAAAAGGAGGAGGAAGTGTTTTTTCATGGCGCGTTATTCTATGTGATTGTTTTACAAATATAGAAGAATTCGGTGAAAACACATAAAAAATCGTAAAAAACAGATAAAACTGTCAACCGATTGTGTCACAATTGGCTATGTATGCCTATCTTGAAGGCATGATTAGGGAAATGCTGGATTTGATTATGCCGCGGGAGTGCCTAGTGTGCGGGCGGCAACTGGGGGCGGCCGAGAACCATATCTGCATCTGGTGTGCCGAGGATTTGCCGCTCACCTATTTCTGGGAGCAGCCGCACAATCCCATGGCCGACCAGTTCAATGCCCTGCTGGAGCGGTATCGGCCTTTGGGCGAAAAGATGGATTATGCCTATGCCACGGCTCTGCTGTATTACCACCACGGCAACCCGTACAAAAAGATTCCCCAGGCCCTCAAGTACAATCATAACATCCGGGCAGGCCGATACTTCTCGGCCCGGCTGGGACAGCTGATGGCCCGGTACCCCTATTATGCTTCCGTAGACCTGGTTGTGCCTGTCCCCCTGCACTGGAGGCGCCGATGGCAACGGGGCTATAACCAGGCCGAAGTGATTGCGGCCGAACTGGCTCGGGCGCTGGACGCCCGCCTCCGGACCGACGTCCTGGCCCGTCAGCGCCGCACACGCACCCAGACCCGCCTGGACGCCGAAGCCCGAATCAAGAATGTCCAAGGCGTATTTGTTGTTCGGAAACGCCTGGAAACCAATCACATCCTCTTAGTGGATGACACCTTTACCACCGGCGCTACCCTGGCCACCTGCTATTGGGCCGTCCGCAAAGCCTTCGGCCCGGAGGTCCGCATCTCCTTGGCCACCCTGGCCTTTGTTAATTCCTAAAAGGTTGACAAAATATAAGTTGCTGATTATAATCAGTTTAGCGTTTTCTCCCTGTGCTTTTTGACACAGGGAGAAAACGTTAATACGCTGATTGTCAACCTGTTGATGGTTTATGCTTTCAGGGCCCGGAGGGCGTTCAGTACGGCCAGAACGGTGACGCCCACATCGGCGAAGACGGCCATCCACATGGTGGCCAGGCCCAGGGTGGCCAGCACCAGCACGGCCACTTTTACGCCGATGGCAAACCAGATGTTCTCCCTGGCTATCCGGAGCGTCCGGCGGGCAATCTGTACCGCCTGTGCAATCTTGGAGGGCTTGTCGTCCATCAGTACCACGTCGGCCGCTTCGATGGCTGCATCGGAGCCCAGGGCCCCCATGGCGATGCCCACGTCGGCCCGGGTGAGAACCGGCGCGTCGTTGATACCGTCGCCCACAAAGGCCAGGGTGCCTTCCGGCAATAGTCTTTCCACCTGCGCAACCTTATCGGCCGGCAGCAGTCCGGCGTGGAATTCGTCAACGCCCAGCTTGGCGGCAACGGCCATGGCTACGCTTTCCTGATCGCCTGTGAGCATGACGGTCCGGGTTACACCGGCGGTCTTCAGGGCCTGGATTCCTTCGGCGGCATCGCCCTTGATCTTGTCGGAAATCACTATGTGTCCGGCGTATTCGCCGTCGATGGCCACATGGACGATGGTGCCTTCGTGGTGGCAGGGGTGCCAGGCTGCGCCCAGTTTGTCCATCAGTTTGCTGTTGCCAACGGCCACCTTCTTCCCGTTCACCGTGGCGATGATGCCGTGACCGGCGGTTTCTTCAATGCCCTCCACCGTGCAGTCGTCGGCCTCGTTGGGGTAAGCGTTCCGCAGCGCCATGGCAATGGGATGGGTGGAATGACGCTCCACATGCGCCGCCAGGTGCAAAAGTTCCGTCTGGTCAATTACTTCCGGATGTACTGCCGTTACTTTAAAAACGCCTTCCGTAAGGGTTCCGGTTTTGTCGAAGACTACCGTATGCAGCTTGGCCAGCTGGTCCATGAGGTTGGATCCCTTGATGAGGATACCCTTACGGGAAGCACCGCCCAAACCGCCGAAGAAGGTGAGCGGCACGGAAATAACCAGAGCGCAGGGGCAGGAAACCACCAGGAACAGCAGGCCCCGGTAAATCCAGGTGGCCCATTCGCCGGTGATAAGGCTGGGAACTACCGCTACCAGCACGGCCAGCGCTACTACAATGGGCGTATATACTTTGGCAAAACGGGTGATGAAGCTTTCGCTCCTGGACTTGCTTTCGGCGGCGTTCTCCACCAGATCCAGAATCTTGGCTACCGTGGATTCGCCGAAGGCTTTGGTAGTCTTTACCCGCACCACGCCGCTCAGGTTTACGCAGCCGGACAGGATTTCATCGCCCTCGTGTACGCTCCGGGGAACGCTTTCGCCGGTAAGGGCTACGGTGTCCAGGCTGGAATTGCCTTCCAGGACGATGCCGTCCATCGGCACCTTTTCTCCGGGCTGCACCAGAATCACTTCGCCGGGGGTAACCTCCTCGGGTTTAACCGTTTCCAGCTTTCCACCCCGTTCCACATGTGCGCTGTCGGGACGGATATCCATCAGATGGGCGATGGATTTGCGGCTGCGGCCTTCGGCAATTTCCTCGAACATTTCTCCCACCTGGAAGAACAGCATAACGAACACTGCCTCCGGGAACTGCGTTTCGGCACCGGGCATAAAGCCGATACCCAGCGCACCCAGCGTGGCCACGCTCATGAGGAAGTCCTCGCTGAGCGCCTCTCCGTGCAGCAGGCCTTCGGCCGCTTCCTTAAGGGTATCCCAGCCTACCACCAGGTAGGGCACCAAAAACAGCAGCAGATACTGCCAGGTGGCCCAGTCCGTCTTTTTCTCAATAACAACGGCTGCGGCCAGCAGCACGGCGGCCACAATGATTTTGATCAGGCGGCCATGCCCTTCCTCTTCTTCGTGATGATGGTGATGCTCGTGACCATGTTCATGTTCATGGAGGCAGCATTCGTGCTCATGCCCGTGTTCGTGTTCATGTTCATGGCAGTGGCACTCTTCGTGATGGTGATGATGGTCTTCGTGTATCATGGCGTTCTTTGTTTTCTGCCGCAAAGATACACCACTCCCGCTGCAACTGGGTTGCAAAGAGGTTACAAGGTGGAGGCCAACCTAGCAGTACATGCCGCCGTTCACGGCGATTACCTGACCGGTTACATAAGAAGAAAGGTCGGAGGCAAGGTACAGCGCCGTGTTGGCGATGTCTTCCACGGTGCCGCCGCGCTTGAGGGGAATCATTTTGAGGTATTCGTCCTTCACGGCCTGCGGCAGGGCATCTGTCATCTCGGAAATGATGAAGCCGGGGGCGATAGAATTGGCGCGGATGCCGCGGGGACCCATTTCCTTGGCCACGGACTTGGCCATGGCGATGAGGCCGGCCTTGGAAGCCGAATAGTTCACCTGGCCCGGATTGCCGGTTTGGCCGGCGATGGAAGCCATGTTAATGATGCTGCCGCCTTTCTGACGGGCCATCACCGGGACAACGGCGTGCAGGAAATTGAAAGCGCCCTTCATATTGACGGCAATCACGGCGTCCCACTGCTGTTCGCTCATGCGCATAACCAGGCCGTCCTTGGTAATGCCGGCGTTGTTCACCAGCACGTCGATGCGGCCGAAATCCTTGGCAATCTCTTCCACCACAGCCTGCGTTTCCTCGAAATTGGCGCAGTTGGAGGCGTATCCCTTCACTTTTCGGCCCAAAGCCTCTATTTCCCGGATGGTCTCCTGGGCTGCTTCATTAATAACAAGATCCGTAAAAGCTATATCGGCCCCTTCCGAGGCAAATTTAAGGGCAATGGCTTTGCCGATTCCACGCGCGGCGCCCGTAATGAGGGCCACCTTTCCGTCTAAAAGTCCCATAGATTAATTTGCGATTTAGACTGCAAAGATAAATAATCTTTCGCACTTGCCTAAAAATTTGGCTATCTTTGCAGTCCCAAAATTCTGGACTATGTTAAGTCACATCAAAAATATCGGCCTTTGGGAGAGCGGCGAGCTCAAACTCAGCTGGGTACGTGCCCACATGCCCCTTTTGGACGGCATTGAGAAAGATTTCCGGAAATCGCAGCCCTTCAAGGGTTTAAAGGTTGCATTGAGCGTTCATCTGGAGGCCAAGACCGCCCATCTGTGCGAGGTGATGGCCGCCGGCGGAGCAGAAATGTACATAACCGGTTCCAATCCCCTGAGCACGCAGGACGACGTGGCCGCCGCGCTGGTGCACGAAGGCCTCAACGTTTTTGCCATCCACGGCTGCACGGAGGAAGAGTACTTTGCCGATATCCGCCGCGTGCTGGAGGTGGGCCCCAACATCATCATCGACGACGGTGGAGACCTGGTTACCACCCTGCATAACGAGTTCCCGGAGCTGCTGCCGAACGTGATCGGCGGCTGCGAAGAAACCACCACCGGCATTCTGCGCCTGAAAGCCATGGACGCCGCCGGCAAGCTCACCTTCCCCATGATGCTGGTGAACGACGCCGACTGCAAGCACCTCTTTGACAACCGCTACGGCACGGGCCAGAGCGTGTGGGACGGCATCAACCGCACCACCAACCTGATTGTGGCCGGCAAAAACGTAGTGGTGGCCGGCTACGGCTGGTGCGGCAAAGGTGTGGCCATGCGGGCCAAGGGCCTTGGCGCAGAAGTAATTGTAACAGAGGTAGATCCGGTGAAGGCCATGGAGGCCGTAATGGACGGCTTCAAGGTAATGCCCATGCGCGAAGCCGCTGCCGAGGGAGATTTCTTTGTAACCGTCACCGGCTGCAAAGACGTCATTGGCCCGGAAGATTTCCTGCGCATGAAGGACGGCGCCATCTGCTGCAACGCCGGGCATTTCGACGTGGAAGTGGCGGTGGCCAGACTCAAAGCCATGGCAGTGAGTCATCGGCCCGCCAGGAACAACATTGAAGCCTATACCCTGGAGAACGGCAAAACCGTATATATCATTGCCGAAGGCCGCCTGGTGAACCTGGCCGCCGGCGACGGACATCCGGCCGAAATCATGGACATGTCCTTTGCCATCCAGGCCCTCAGCGCCAGATATCTGGCTGATAACAGGGGCAGGATTACCCAAAAGTTGAACAACGTTCCGGCCGAGATAGACCGCGAAGTAGCCTTCCGGAAGCTGGCCGACTGGGGTGTAGAAATTGACAGGCTGTCGGAAGAGCAGCACAAGTATTTATTTGGTTAGTTATATATGTCACTTATTCCCATTTACTGGTGGAACAAGGAAGTCCACCATTTTAAGATATCCCAGGAAAAATTCACCAAGCAGCCCTGGGCCAACGGTATCATTCTGCTGGGTTGTGTGGTTATTGCCATGCTGCTTGCCAATCTTCCTTTCACCAAACACGCCTACCATGCTTTCCTGAATACGGGATTCACCATGAACATCAAGTCGCCGGACGGCAGCATCAACTGGGTGTTCCCGCACGGAATGACGGTGGAGAAGTTCATCAACGACATTCTCATGGTGATTTTCTTCTTCACGGTGGGTCTGGAAATCAAGCGGGAAGTAGTCTGCGGCGAGCTTTCTTCCTTCAGGAAGGCCATCCTGCCCGTGATAGCGGCCTTCGGCGGCGTGGTATTCCCCGCCCTCATTTACACCGTCGTCAATCGCGGCACGCTGGCTGCATCGGGCTGGGGCATCCCCACGGCTACGGATATTGCCTTTGCGGTGGGCATCCTGTCCATCCTGGGCGACAAAGTACCCGTTTCGCTGAAGGTGTTCCTCACCGCCCTGGCCATTGCCGATGACCTGATAGCCATCCTGGTGGTAGCCTTCTTCTACGGCGGCGCTATCCGGCTGCCGCTGCTGTTCATCGCCCTGATGGTTATCCTGTTTGTGGCGCTGATGAAAAAACTGGGAGAAAAGCGGATTGTCTATTACCTGGTACCCGCCGTCATCGTATGGTTCCTGTTCTACTACAGCGGCATCCATGCCACCATGACCGGCGTTGTGATTGCCCTGCTCATTCCCATGGACGCCCGCTACAACAAGGCCAAATGGCACCGCCGCCACGCTATTCTGTATAACGGATTGCTGGAGGCCGAAAAGGTGCATACATCCGAAGCCTTCCCCAACGGCCCGGAACGCTTTTATCTGCGCCGCATCTCCAGTCTTACCAAAAAAACCATTCCGCCGTCTTACCGGCTGGAGCACAAGCTGAATCCCATTGTGAATTTTGCCATCATGCCCATCTTCGCCCTGGCCAATGCCGGTGTGGAGATTCCGGACCTGTCGTACTTCAACATTTTCCGGATCGATCCCACCATGGGTGCCGTGGGCCTGGGCATTTTCCTGGGCCTGGTGCTTGGAAAGCCGCTCGGCATTACCCTGGCATCCTGGATTTCCATCAAGTGCAAAGTGGGTGAAATGCCCGCCAAATCTACCTGGCCGATGCTCTTTGCCGTGGCCTGCCTGGGCGGTATCGGCTTTACCATGAGTATCTTTGTGGACACGCTTTCCTTCACGGGAGAGGGCATTACGCCGGAAGTAACGCAGCAGCTGAGAGATGCCGGCAAGATTGCCGTCTTAATGGGCTCCGTGTGTTCCGGCATCCTGGGATCGGCTCTTATCAGCGTAGTGTCGAATTTGCAGAAACGAAAGGAAACACTTGCTTCTTAGCGACTGAATTCTTATGTTTGCAAAAATAAAACTAATTACCATGAAAAAAGCTTTTGCCCTTTTTGCCATCACGCTGCTGTCTGTTGGCATCTTGAGCGCCCGCAAACCGGACCATGTTTCCGTACTTTCCGGCAACTTGAAGATCCTGGGGGAAAAAGAAACCCTCTGCTCTGTAAAGTTTGACTATTCCAATACACAGGTGGAAGAAAAACCCCTTATGGAGTACCTTAAGGAAAAAGGAGACGACTATGTGGAGGACTGGGATGAGGAAGCCACTTTCGCCCAGCAGTATTTCTACGCCTCTTTTAACGACGAGAACGACCGTGGCCTGCAGGTTTTTGCCTTCGGCTCGGAAGATGTCTATGCGTACGAGATGACCATCCACGTGAATGAACTGGATATGGGAGAAGGCGGCAGCATGTTCAACCCCTGGGCCCGCAGGGACGCAGGCGGCATGAAGATGTCCGGCACCATAGAATTTAAGGACAAAGAAACCGGTGAGGTTGTCCTTGTCCTTAAGGTAGATGGTGTCAAAGGCGAGAGCCATGTGAGCCAGCGGGTTCGCATGGGCCTGATGTACGACAATCTGGCCGAAGAAATTGCGGACCTGAATTAACGGGCGGCCGCCATGGCGGCTTCTACATCGTCCGGACTGATAGGCAGGCGCTGGGGACCTAACCTCCTGGCGCCTGTTTCCGTTACCAGCACGTCGTCTTCCAGGCGGATGCCGCCGAAGTCGTAATAGTCTTCCAGTTTGGCGTAATTCACAAAGTCGAAGCCCAGGCCTTCCTTCTTGAACTTTTCTATGAGGGCGGGAATGAAATAAATGCCGGGTTCGTCTGTAATAACGTGACCGGGTTTCAGACAGCGGGCCATGCGCAATGAGCCCAGGCCCAGCTGTTTGGCGCGGGTTTGATCCGGGTCGTAACCCACCAGGTTCTCTCCCAGGTCTTCCATGTCGTGCACGTCCAAACCCATGTTGTGACCCAGGCCGTGCGGCTGGAACAGGCCGGCGATGCCCTTGGCCACCATTTCGTCCAGGTCTCCCTTCACCAGGTCCAGGGCGCTGAGACCTTCCAGCATCTTCCGGGCCACGGCCAGATGCACCTCCCGGTAAGTGATGCCGGGCTTGGTGAGGCTGAACGCCAGGTTGTTGCAGTCGCACACAATCTGATAGATTTCCCGCTGCTTCTGCGTAAACCGGCCGATGGTGGGATAGGTGCGGGTGAAATCGCTGGCATAATGCTCGTTGCTTTCTACGCCGGCATCTATAACCATGAGCTTTCCGGGCTCGATGGTTGCCGCATGACCGTGGTTATGCAGGGTTTCCCCATGCTGGGTAAGGATGGTGGGGAAGGAAACGCCCCAGCCCTTGGCCAGGGAAACGGCTTCCATTTTACCCACTATTTCCTGCTCTATAATGCCGATTTTAATGGCGTCCCGGGCCACGGAATGCATCTCGTATCCCAGGGCGCAGGCCGCATCGATGGCCTGAATTTCAATATCTTCCTTGATAAGGCGCATGGATACCACCGCCTTGATAAGCGGTTCCGAAGGAGCCCCGCCGGGAACCAGCTGCGCCAGCTTTAAAGTGTTATAGTACCGGCTGGGCGGCAGAAAATGCACCGGCCGGCCGCTCTTGCGGGCCAGGGCTATGGCATTCTCTACCCCGCCATAAGGAGCCGTGTGCTCCAGGCCAACGGCATCGGCCTTGGAACGGACGGAAGGCTGGGGGCCCATCCAGATGATATCATCTATATCTACATCGTCGGCAAAAAGGGTTTCCGCCCCGCTGTCTATGTCCAGTACGGCAGCCATCAAAGGTTCGTCCAGGCCGAAATAATACAGCCAGGAGCTGTCCTGACGCCATTTATAGCAATTGTCTTTGTATTGGGCCGGAGCTTCGGCATTGCCCACAAAGAGCACCAGACCGTTCTGGCCGGCTTCCCGCATCTTTTTCAGCAGGGTCTGACGCCTTCTTACATATACCTCTTTTGCAAACATGACAGGAATAGTTTTTGTTTGCTCAAAGATAATCAATATTTTTGTGCCATGGAAACTTTTATTGGCATCCTTGCCATCATTCTGGGCATCGTGGGTATCGTCGGCAGCATTGCACCGGCGCTGCCGGGGCCGCCCGTCAGCTGGGTGGGCATGCTGGTCCTGTACATCTGGGGCGGCGGCGCCAACGGGGCAGGTGATCCCCTTACCACCAAGTTCCTCCTCATCTGGCTGGGAATTGTAATAGTTGTAAGCATTCTGGACTACATAGTTCCGGCCTATTTCACCAAGCTCACCGGCGGCAGCAAATACGGCAGCTGGGGCGCGGTAATCGGCCTTTTCGTGGGGCTTATATACCCGCCTGTCGGCATCATCCTCGGCTCCCTGCTGGGCGCTTTCCTGGCCGAGCTGCTCTTTGCCAACAAACCGGCCATCAACTCCCTGAAATCGGCCTTCGGGGCCTTCCTGGGCTTTCTTTTCGGCACCGGCCTCAAGCTCATCTGCAGCGCCGTGATGCTGTTCTATATTATTGTGTACGCATTTTAACATGGCTACAAAGAAAGGGAAAATCCTTGTCGTGGACGACAACGCCGGCATCCGGCAGGCGCTTATGATTCTGCTGCCCATGCATTTTGCCGAGGTGGAAACGCTGCCTTCGCCGGTAACGCTGGTGAGCACGCTGGAGCGTTTCCGGCCCGACGTGGTGCTGCTGGACATGAACTTCAACACCAGCATCAACACCGGCAACGAGGGCCTGTACTGGGCCGGGGAAATCAAGAAGATGATGCCGGAGGTGGAAGTGGTGCTTTTCACCGCCTATGCCGATATCCAGCTGGCCGTAGAGGGCATGAAGTGCGGAGCCTTCGATTTCATTGTAAAGCCGTGGGAGAATGAAAAACTGGTGGCCACGCTCACCGCAGCCCGGGACAAAGCCCGGAAGGCAATGGGCCGGGATGCCCGGTCGGAGAAGGGCACGGTGGCAACTATGTACTGGGGCTCTTCCAAGGCCATGGCAGCCATCCAAAAGACGGTTGACAAGATTGCTCCCACGGACGCAACGGTCCTGATTACCGGCGAAAACGGTACCGGCAAGGATGTGCTGGCCCGGGAAATCCACGCCCGGAGCCTCCGGAACGGGAAACCCATGGTGGCGGTGGATGCCGGCGCCATTACGGAAACCCTATTCGAAAGCGAACTGTTCGGCCACGTGAAAGGGGCTTTCACGGACGCGCACACGGACCATGTGGGCATATTCGAACAGGCCGACGGCGGGACGCTGTTCCTGGACGAAATCGGCAATATTCCGCTGCATCTGCAGGCCAAGCTGCTGCGGGTAATCCAGAGCCGCAGCGTAGTGCGGGTGGGCGGAAGCAAGGCCATTCCAGTAAATATCCGCCTGATCTGCGCCACCAACATGGACCTGGAGGCACTGGTGCGGGAGGGCCGTTTCCGGGAAGACCTATACTATAGAATAAACACCGTTCATCTGGCCCTTCCGCCCCTGCGGGAACGCAAGGAAGACATTGTGCCGCTGGCCGAAAGGTTTATCGGCCAGTATGCCGACAAATACCATCGTCCCCTGACCGGGCTGGACGATTCGGCCAAGGCGGTGCTGGAAAGCGGGCACTGGAACGGCAACATCCGGGAACTGCAGAACTGCATAGAAAAGGCGGTGATTCTGAGCGAAGGAACTGTGCTTTCGGCGAAGGATCTGCAGGTGGATGCCCGCCCGATGCCGAATCTGGCAAGCGCCATCCCCGCCGGGGATCCCTTCCAAAACGAGGAAAACCTTGTCCGCGAAGCTATTGAGCGCAGCAACGGCAACATTTCCGCCGCAGCCAAAATGCTGGGCGTGAGCCGGCCGACGATGTACGCCAAAATGAAGAAATACGGCTTGTAGCAGTGCCATTATATCTGGTTATATTGCTGGTTGTTATCGCTGCCGTTATCGCAGCGGTGGCAGCTACTGTCCACACCCGCCGGAAAGATATCCGGAAGGTGAACTATATGATGGATGCGCTGGAAGACGGTGAACTCAATTTCCGCTTCCAGGACAGGAACCGCTTCAACCGGACGCTGAACCGCATCCGGACCATCTTTGAAAAGCAGCGGCAGGCACACGAGCAGGATTCCTGGACCAAACTCATCCGGGTGCTCACGCACGAAATCATGAATACGGTTTCCCCCATTGCCTCCTTATCCGACGCCATGGCCAAGTCTGTAGATGAAAACGGCCACAGCGAACTGGACATCAAGGCAGGACTGGAAACCATTTCCGATTCGTCCAAAAACCTGATCGGCTTTGTGCAAACCTATCGCCAGCTGTCCGGAGTGGCCAAACCCATCCGCAAGGCGCTGGACCTGCAGGAACTGATGGACGGCATCCTGGCGCTGAACAGCGAGTATGTCGCCTCCTGCGGGGCCGTGTGCACCTATCGGCCCCAGGAACCGGACTTGATGATCTATGCCGATGAGGGGCAGATTTCCCAGATTCTCATCAACCTGATCAAAAACGCCCTGCAGGCCGGGGCGAAGCATATCGACTTGTCGGCAGGGATGGGTAAGGACGACGAGGTAGTTGTCCTGGTGGCCAATGACGGCGCGCCCATTCCCCCGGATGCCCAGGAACAGATTTTCATTCCTTTCTACACCACCAAGAAGGATGGTTCCGGCATCGGCCTTTCCATTTCCCGGCAGATTATGCGGCAGCACAACGGCACCATAGACCTGCTGCGGAGCGACGTAAACCAGACGGTTTTCCAGCTGATTTTCCGCTAAGGCGCAACAGGGTGTAAAGCAAAAGTGTAAAGCTCTTTACAGGGTTTTACACTTTTTTTATTGTGTGTTTTTCGCGGAAGCTCCTGCTACACAACGAATTAGATAATTTGGCACGGCGGGTGCTTGTTACTGGTATGGTGATAAAACTGTGTAAAAATGAAAAAAGTCCTTTACATATTCTTCTTTGTTTTAACCGCGGGCCTTTCTTCCCTGCTGTTCCCGGCCCGGGGGCAGGAAGTAATGACCCTGCACGACTGCATGGCGTATGCGGTGTCCAATTCCACCAAAATGCGCATTCAGGAAGCAGCCGTGGGCGATGCACAGATTGACCGGAGAGACGCCGCCCTCACGCTGTTCACCCCCCGCATTGATGCACAGACCTATGCCTATTACAACTTCGGCCGCAGCATTGACCCGCAGACCAACACATACTTTAACACCACCTCGTTCCACAATAATTACAGCGTGAGCGCCGGTTACGACCTCTTTGACGGCTTCAAGGCTGTAAACAATTACAAGATTTCAAAAACGGGTTTGCTCATTGCCGAATCCCAGGAGAAGCAGGTAGAGGCCGATATTTGCCTGGCGGTAATGGAAGCCTACTACAACGTGGTGTATTACAAGCGCCTGTGCGATGTGTACGACGAGCAGGTGAGCGTAGCCAGGCAGGCATTGGCCAAAGCCCGCAAGCAGGAGGAAATCGGCCAGAAAGGTCACGCCGACGTAATTCAGATGGAAGCCGACCTGGCAGACCGTCAGTACGATTTCACGAACACCTGCAATATGTACCAGGACCAGAAAATGACGCTGGCCGACCTGATGTTCTGGCCGCTGGACCAGGAGCTGGTTATCGACACCTCTATGCCGGCGTGGCAGCTCGATCCGGTTTCTACAAACGCCGTGGTAGATTTCGCGCTGGACCACAATCCAGCCGTACGGATTGCCTCCTGGCAGCAGCTGAACGCCCAGCGGGAGCTGAACACCGCCAAATGGCAATTGCTGCCTTCCGTGGGCCTGTATGCCGGTTGGAACACCAGTTATTATACCTATCAGGGAGCAGCTACCGCTCCCTTCATGAGCCAGTTCAGGAACAACGGCGGTGAATATGTGGAAGTATCGGTGTCCATTCCCATCTGGAACCGCCTCACCAAATACTCGGCCATCTCTCGCAAGCGCCACGCGCTGAATAAGGCCACGGCCACGCTGGACCAGAAGCGCCGGGATGTGGAGTCGGAGGTAAGAAGGGCCGTTCAGGACCGCGACGGATCGGCGCTGGCTTACGAGCAGGCCCAGTACAAGGCCGAAGTGCAGGAAGAAGCCTACACCCTGAATTTAAAGAAGCTGGAGCAGGGTCTCATTTCCCCGCTGGAATTCCAGACGGCCAACAACAATTACCTGAAGGCCCAGGCCGATGAGATGAACAGCCTGTTCAAGTATCTCATCAAACAGGCTGTTGTGCGCTATTACAACGGCGTAGAATACATCAATCAGTAGAATAATACAAACACTATGGATAAGATTATCGAGAAGAAAACAGGTTGGCGGGTGGCCTTCACCAAGAAGGCTCTTCCGTGGTGGCTGGGAGCCCTGCTGCTGGCGTTCATCGTGTACCTGATTGCCCGGCCGAACAACAAGACGCTGCGCATCGACAAGGATTCCATCACCGTGAACACGGCCATTAAGGGCGAATTCAACGACTATATCCGCATCAGCGGCCGCGTACAGCCCATGACCACCATCCAGCTGAGCCCGCAGGAGGGCGGCATCGTAGAAAAGATCCTCATCGAAGAAGGTTCTCCGGTGAAGGCCGGCGACGCCATCCTGGTCCTGAGTAACGACAACCTGGACCTGCAGATCCTGAACTCCGAGGCCGAACTGGCCGAGAAGGAGAACATCCTCCGCAATACCCAGATCCAGATGGAGCAGCAGAAGCTGGACGTGCGCCAGAACGAACTGGAGTACGGCACCCAGGTAGAGCGCCTGCGCCGCGCCTATGAGCAGCAGAAAGCCCTCTACGAGGACAAACTGATCGCCCGGGAAGATTACCTGAAAGCCGAAGAAGACTACCGCCTGGCCAAGCAGAAATACGATCTTATCCGGGAGCGCTCCAAGCAGGACAGCCTGTACCGCGGCACCCAGATCGACCGCATGGAGGAGAGCCTGGACAACATGCAGCTGAACATGCAGATGATCCGCAAGCGCAAGAGCAACCTCATCATCAAGGCGCCCATTGACGGCGAACTCGGCCTGCTGGACGTGGTCCTCGGGCAGAGCGTCGCCTCCGGTACCAGGATCGGCCAGATCAACTCCGTCGGCACGTATAAAGTGGAGGCGCAGATCGACGAACACTACATCGACCGCGTGTTCGACGGCCTGTCGGCCACCTTCGAGCGCCAGGGCGAGACCTATTCCACCGTCATCCGGAAAGTCTATCCGGAGGTCCGCGACGGCAAGTTCAAGGCCGATTTCAAGTTCGACGGCGAGCAGCCCGACAACATCCGCGCCGGCCAGACCTACTACCTGAACCTCCAGCTCGGCCAGCCCGAAGAGGCTGTGATTATCCCGCGCGGCACCTTCTACCAGAAGACCGGCGGAAAATGGATATACGTTGTTAACAAAGATGGCAGCAAGGCCGTCAAACGCGAAATCCGCATCGGCCGCCAGAACCCGCAGTACTACGAGGTACTGGAAGGCCTGGAACCCGGCGAGAAGGTGATTACCTCCGGGTATGATACGTATGGTGACAGTGATGTGTTAGTGTTTTAAGCGATGAAGATTATCAGAAAGACAGGCGTTTCGACGCTGATTAATATCCTGGGAATGAGCATTGCCTTTGCGGCGGCCATGATTCTCCTTGTGCGGGTACGGTGGGACATTGGCTATGATGCCAACTTCAAGGGACATCAGCAGGTGTTCCGGATGGAACATGACCTGGAAGAGGACGGGAAATTCTCCACGTATCTCTGCCGGCCGTTGATTGAACTGCTTCGCGAGGTATCCTCGGACGTGGAAGCGGTGGGTACTGCGGCACGATGGGGCGACTGGATCCTCGCCCGGGAAGGAAATCCCGGCGCGGGCGTCACAGTATCCCGCTGCATTGTAGACAGCACCTTCTTCCAGGTGTTCCCTTTCAACTGGACGGAGGGTTCTGCAAAAGAATTCGCTGCTCCGGCGACCCTTATCCTGAGCCAGTCCATTGCCAAAACCTTCTTCGGCAACGAGCCGGCCGTGGGCAAATACCTCCAGGAGGGCGACGGTACTCGCCTGCGTGTGGTGGGGGTGTATGAAGACATGCCCGCCAATTCCAGCCTGGCCTATCAGTCTTTCGCCTATCTGGGCACCGAGTTCCTGGAGGACGGTTCGGAGTGGTCTTTTACCGCCTTCCTGAAACTGCGGAATCCAGCCGATGGCATTTCCGTACAGACGCAGTTTGCAGATTTCCTGATGGCGTACTTCAGCAACGGTGCCGAATTGACGGAAGAGCAGCGCGAAGAGTTCCGCCGGGAATTCCGCCTGGCCAATTTGCACGAGGGGTATTTCCAACAGGACCATGACGCCAGCGTCAGCAGCGCCAACAAGTCCATCACCATCACCCTGCTGGCCATTGCCATCCTGCTGATTGTCATTGCCATCATCAACTTTATCAATTTCTCTTTTGCGGAGATTCCCTTCCGCGTCAAGAACATCAACACCCGCAAGGTGCTGGGCGAGAGCCGCCGGTCACTCATTGCCAAGCAGCTGCTGCGTGCCGCCTGCCTGGCGCTGTTAGCGTTCGGCTTCTCCTGCCTCATCCTGCGCGTGGTAGCCGGCACATCCTGGGCATCGGCCATTGCTTCGGTTATGACCCCCCGGGATTTTGCCGCCATTATCTTTCCCATGCTGGGTGTGGTGCTGGTTACCGCCGTAATCGCCGGCCTGGCCCCGGCGCTCTACTCAACCTCGCAACCCACCGCCATGGTGCTGAAAGGTTCCTATGCCATGAGCGTCAAGGGCAAAGCCCTGCGTAACGGCCTGGTGGGCCTTCAGTTCTTCCTTTCTTTCGTCTTTATCCTGCTGGGACTGTATGTAGATATCCAGCTCCGCTTCATGCAGAATAAGGACATGGGCTTCCGGCAGGATCAAGTGCTGCAGGTATGGTGCGGACAGCGGGCCGGCGCTCAACTTGATGCCTTGGAAGGCCAGTTGCAGCAGAACCCGTCCATCCTGGCAGTGACAGCCTGCGACAATTTCATCGTGAGCGAATCCAGGATGGGATGGGGCCGCACGGCCGATGACGGAACCCAGGTGAATATGGAAGTGCTGCCCGTGGCCGATGATTTCATTGACTTCTTCGGGCTTGAGATTGTGGACGGACGGGGCTTCCTCCCCTCCGACAACCAGAGCCATAGCGGCTGCTTCATTGTGAACGAGGCATTCCTGCGCCGCTACCCGCAGTTCCATGTGGGCAGCCGTATTGGAGGACACGTAGATGAGTCTCCCGTCGTCGGCGTGGTGAAAGACTTCTATTCCAAATCTTTGCATCACGGTATCGAACCCCTGGCTCTCTACGTCTGGGGCACGGAACCCTGGCGCGCGCACAGCATCCTCTACGTCCGTTTGGCAGAAGGGGCCGATTTCCAGTCCGTTTCCGACTATATCAAGGATACCATCTGTAAGCTGGACCCCACGATGATTCCCAACCAGGTGAACGTGCGCCGCCTCAACGAATGGATCGGGTCTTTCTACTCCATAGAGTCCATGCTGCGGCGGCTGGTTTCCATCGCCTCTATAGTGGCCCTGCTCATAGCCATCATCGGCATCATCGGCCTGGTGTTCTTTGAGACGCAATTCCTCCGCAAGGAGATTGCCGTACGGCGAGTCAACGGGGCCACGGTGGGCAGCATCCTGCAGATGATTAACCGCAAGTATCTGATTATTGCGGGCGTCAGCTTTGCCCTGGCCGCGCCGTTCGCCTACATCCTCATGACCGGCTGGCGCAAAAGTTTCGTGAGCCAGGCGCCCATCCCGGTGTGGATTTTCCTGACTGCGCTGGTGCTGGTTGTTGCCATTACTATGGCCGTTGTCACCCTCCAGAGCTGGAGAGCGGCGAGCGCGAACCCTGTCGAATCGATCAAGAATGAATAGCCGATGCTACTCCACTTTCCATCCCATCCTGCCAGCCAGCTCTTTGGCAAACGCCAGGTCCTTTTCAGGAATCTGGAGCCTCACTGCAGTCCCAGATCCGTAAGTGGGGCTTTCCGACTCCATGAGCATAGCCGGCTCCGGGGCGAGAGCATCGTAACCAACAAGGCGGCTTGCAGAAGGAATAGGTTCTTTCACCGCTTCATCCAATACTTTTTTGACAAAAGCGTTGATGGAGATGCCGGCCTCTGTGGCGCGGTTGGCAATGTCGCGGTGGGTGGCAGGCGAAATACGAATATTGAAAGAACCAGAGTAGCTCTTTTCTGGCTTGCAGTTATGTTCTTCACAAAAAATGAGATAGTCATCCACAGCCTCGTGAAATGCCGCAGTAAGCTCGTCGACCGATTCTCCTTCGTAATTAACCAGGTCGTCAATTCCTTCGAGTTTACCGAAAAAGACCTTGTCTGGTTCGCTATAAGCGACGGATCCTATATATCCTTTATACTTTAGTGTGTTCATTTTTAGATGTTTTTGTTTCTGATGAGTTTTTCGATGATGCTTTCTAACGCATATCTTTTCAATATGTTCCCCGGATGGGGTTTATGCAGTAAGATCTTTCGTTGTTGTTCATCAATGAACATCACTCTGGATCCGGAAGTCTTGCCTTTGTTCTCTTTCTTATATCCGAACAATTGCAGCAATCTGGCAGCTTCATCGAATGTGAAGTCTGTCGGAAGGCTCATTAGCCGGTCAATTAGTTTTTCTTTCGTTCCCATACACAAATGTAACTAAAATTTAGTTACAAACAAATCATTTCCGCAAGATTATAATTAACAAATTAAAATACAATAAATTATGATTAATGTAAGCAACCTTTGCAAAGTCTTCCGGACGGAAGAGATTGAGACTACAGCGCTCAATGGTGTTTCCTTTGAAATCAAGGACGGCGAGTTCGTTGCCATCATGGGGCCTTCCGGTTGCGGCAAGTCCACGCTGCTGAACATCCTGGGCCTGCTGGATAATCCCACCAGCGGCAGCTACAAGCTCCTGGACACCGAGGTGGCCAACCTGAAGGAAAAGGAGCGCACCAAGTTCCGCAAGGGCAACATCGGCTTTGTGTTCCAGAGCTTTAACCTCATTGACGAACTCAATGTGTATGAAAACATTGAGCTTCCCCTGCGCTACCTGAACATCTCTTCCGCCGAACGCAAACAAAAGGTGACGGACATCATGAAACGAATGAACATCAGCCACCGCGCCAACCATTTCCCGCAGCAGCTCTCCGGCGGTCAGCAGCAGAGGGTGGCCATCGCCCGCGCCGTTGTGGCCGGTCCCAAGCTGATCCTGGCCGATGAACCCACCGGTAACCTGGACTCCAAGAACGGCAAGGAAGTAATGGACCTGCTGAAGGAACTGAACCAGGAAGGTACCACCATCGTGATGGTAACCCATTCCCAGAAGGACGCTGCCTGCGCCCAGCGCACCATCGACCTCTTTGACGGCCAGATTGTAAGCGACGTTAAGAACGAACTGTAGTGAAATCAAAAAACGACATCCTCATCAAGGTGCTGTCCCTGGGAATAGGGCTGGCTGTGGGAATTGTGCTGGTAGCCAAGGTGTTCTTCGAACTGAGTTACGACAGCTTCTACAAGGACATCGACCGGGTGTATTCTATCTATACCTGGTATTCGCAGAACGGAGATGAGAACGATTATGGCCAGGTTAGCGGTGCTGTTGCGGTAGGCTTTATGGAGGAAGTGCCAGGCGTAGAAGCAGGGACTCGTACCACCTATGTTTTCAACGGCGACACATATCAGGACGAGGATGGTAATAAACTGAAAGCAACGCTGGTATGTGCAGACACATGCTTCTTCAAGGTCTTCGACCGGCCCATTCTGGCCGGCAACCCCTCAAAGACGCTGGGCAAGTGGGGATGCGTGATGGTGAGCCGCAGCTTTGCAGAAAAGCTGGGCGGCGTACAGGAATGCATCGGCAAGCAGATTGCCAACGAAGATCAGCTGGCGTTCAAGGGTACCATCGAGGGTGTCTTCGAAGATTTCCCTAAAAACGGATCCCTGGATTATGACATTCTGCTGTCGATGGCAACCTACAGTGAGTGGAGTACCACCAACTGGCTGGGCAACGACCGGTACAGGGGATATGTGAAGCTTGCTCCCGGTGTAGACCCGGCAACTCTCACAGATGCCATCCGGAAGATGCAGGAGGCGCACCAGCATCTAGATGAGATCGAAGCGATGGGGTTGCAGTTGAGGTACTATCTGAAGCCGTTCATTAAAGTGCACACCTCATCCCAGGATGTAAGGACTCAGATCATCCTGCTGTCTATCGTGGCGGCCCTGCTGATCCTTATCTCTCTGCTGAACTATATCCTTATTGTGATTTCGTCGCTTGTGAAGCGCTCGAAGGAAGTCGGTGTGCGGAAATGCTACGGAGCTGAAGGAAGGCATATCTACGGAATGTTAACGAAAGAGGCGCTGCTACATATCGTATTGTCGCTGGCTTTGGCCGCGGCAATCATCTTCGCAGGCCGCGGCATTGTCCAGAATCTGCTGGGCGTACCATTCAGCACACTTCTGGTGCCTCAGAGCATTGCGGCCATTGTGGCCGTGATTCTACTGGTGCTGGCCATCTCCATTGTGGTCCCGGCCGAACTGTATCAGCGGATTCCCGTATATGCCGCACTGAAGAATTATACCGAACACTCCCGCAGATGGAAGCTGGGCCTTCTGGGGGTACAGGTGCTTATCAACGTGTTCCTGGTAGTGATTATGTTCATCATCGGCCGGCAGTACGAGATGGTGAACCACAGCAACCCGGGCTATTCCTATGAAAACTTGTACTACATCAGCATGTATGACCGTGACTGGCAGGCCCAGGCAAGGGCAGTGGATGCGCTCAGAAACCATTCCGAGGTGAATGGCGTGGCTGCCTGCAACAACTTGCCCTACCAGGGGTCAAGCGGTGACAATGTATATATACCCGGCGACGATAGGGAATTATTCAACATCGCCGACCAGTACGAGTGTTCTGCCGGCTATTACGACCTGATGGGCATCCGGTTCCTGGAAGGACGTGCTCCTGAGAATGCATTAGAGATAGCAGTGGACGAAAAGTTTGTGGCAAGGATGGCCGATTTCGCGGACTGGAGCGACGGCGCAATTGGCAAACAGGTTTTTGTCACAGGGCACGCCCCTGTGAGTGAGGATGACGGGGTACCGTTTTACTACACCATCTCCGGTGTCTACAAGAGCTATCTTATCGGCAGTCTTGTGTGGAAAGATCCAAGGCCGAGTGCGTTGTTCTATGGTGAAGTGGGCATTGAAGACTTCTGGATGCCTCATATCCTTTTCAAAGTGCGGCCCGAATCCCTGCCGAAAGTAAAGGAAGTGCTGGAACAGGCGCTGCCTGGCCGGGAAATCGACATCATTTCCTACGAGGAACAGATGCGTGCGGCGTATTCCGATGTGAAAAAGGTGCGTAATACCCTGGCGCTGGGTGCCGTATTCTCCCTGCTGATTGCGCTGATGGGACTGATTGGCTTTATCCGCGACGAGAGCCTGCGGCGCAGCAAGGAAATGGCCGTGCGCAAGATTAACGGAGCCACTTCGCAGGATATCCTGGGCGTCTTTGCGACAGATATCATGAAGCTTTCGGCCGTCATGGCGGTATTGGCCTGCGTTGCCGCTTTCTTCGTGGCCAGGAGGCTGCTGGAGATGTTTGCCGAGAAAGTATCGCTGAATCCGCTGTTCTTTATTGGCGGCTCCCTGCTGGTGCTGGCTATTGTACTGGGCGTAGTGGTGCTCAATTGCCTGAAGATTGCCCGGGAGAATCCCGTGGAATCGTTAAAGAATGAATAAGGTGCCCGGGCACGAAAACGGCCGAATTTGTGCCCGGACGATGAAAAAACAAGCCTTCGGGCACGAAAATGGGCAAATACGTGCCCGGACAAACAAAATATGAAAAGTTACCTGAAATTCCTGTCCCGCAACACGCTGTACACCGCTATTGAGGCGGTGGGACTCATCGTTAGCTTAGCGTTTGTGATCATTATCTTCTGCTATACCTGGCAGCAACTGGCCATCACCAGGGAGGCGCCGGACTACAAGCGCTTGTACGCTCTTACCGACGGGAAGGAATGGATTTACGCCTTGCCTGGGGAGATGGCCGTGGTACAGGACCGAGTCCCGGATGTGGAGGCCGCGGGTAGAATCAACATGTATGGTACTGCCGCCTATTTCAATGGCCAGCGGGCCCCGGGTAACCCCGACGTTTACGAGATTGACCAGGAGATTTTCGAATTCCTGCCGCAAACCTTCCTCTCCGGGGACGAAAAAGTCCTGCTGGACAGGAACCAGGTAATCCTGGGCGAGACTTATGCGAAAAAACTGTCTCCGGATATGGATCCGGTGGGTAAAACCCTTATTGTCCTGAATGACACCTGTGTCATAGGGGGAATCATCAGGGTCCCGGAACATTCCATCCTTAAAGAGGGGGACATCTATCGTGCTTTCAAGGAGCCCGATGCGCCCTCCACTTCGCCGTACACCATTCCGGTAGATCTGGTGTTTATCCGGCTGCGGGAAGGAGCCGACCATCAGGCGGTAAGAACGCTCATTGACACCGTTGTTGTCAAAGAATTCGCCCGAAATTATTCGGTTAATAAGCCGGAGCGTTCGATGACCATCCCGTTCAAGGACCTGTATTTCAAAAAGGGTAACAATGTGACCAAGAGCGGTAATGCCACGCTGGTTTATGTACTCATTGCGGTGGGTATTCTTCTGCTGGCATCGGCCCTTTTCAATTACATCAACCTGAGCGTTGCCCTGGCAGGAAAGCGTAGCAAAGAGATGGCCATCCGTTCCACTTTGGGAGAATCCGGAGGCCGGATTCGGTGGCGGTATATCTCCGAATCCATCCTATTTGTAGCGGTATGTCTGGCGCTGGCGTGGCTATTGGCCAAGGCGCTGGAGCCGCTGTTTAACCGGTATATGGCAGGCGAGGTGGGGCTGGAAGTGTCTGTTTCACCGCTTTATTTGGGTGCTTATGCGCTGATAGCCATCCTCATCGGCCTGCTTTCCGGCCTGATTCCCGCCTGGATCACTTCCCGTTACAATCCGGTGGATGTCATCAAGGGAGAACAGCGCCGTCAGACCAAGACGCTCTTCTCCAAGGTGTTCATCATTATCCAGAACGTTATCACCGTTGCCCTCATATCCCTGGCCCTGGTGATGGAACTCCAATACAAGCATCTGGCCGATATGCCGATAGGGGCCGATTTGGAGGGACTGTATTTCGTAGACAGCGGAACTGTTGGCAAAGATGTCCTGGCAGCCAAGCCTTATATTGACAAGATGGGCACAAGCAACTCCTATCCAGGTGGTGTCAACATGCAATTGCAAACTACGGTTGAAGGACAAAAAATGAATATCGGCATTCTCCAATGCGATGAAGATGCCTTCGGGTTGTTTGGTTTTGGCATTGTGAAAGATTTCGGCACCCCCAGAAAAAACTCCATTTGGCTTTCCGAATCGGCCGCCAGCATCTTTTCCCTTGACGAAGATAATCCGGTCCTCCCGGAGACGTTCAAGTTATTTATGGGAGACGCTCACGTGGGAGGCATCATTAAGGATTATGCCATCAAGGGGCCCAGCCAGGTGGCGGGAAACCAGATTGGGGTGGTATCGATAGAAGATTTAAGCCTCAATTCCTCTGTTGTCTTGAAACTGAATCGCTTCGATTCCGAAGTGATGGAGGAGCTGAAGGAGATTGGAAGGGCGGAAAGCATCCGGCTCACAGGGAGTGAGGAGTATACCAATACATACGGGCTTATCCCGGAATTAATTGAGAAAAGCATGGAGCAAACCCGGAATTTCATCAGCCTGATAGAGATCTTCATGGCCCTCGCAACCCTGATTTCCCTGCTGGGCCTGGTTGCAATGAGCGCCTACTACGCCAGGATGCAGACCCGCGACATTGCCGTCCGCAAAGTCTTCGGTGGCAGCGTGGCCACAGAGACGGGACGTTCGGTCAAAGAATATATGGTGCTGGTTGGAATAGCCGTTCTCATCGGCATCCCCGTTGCCATCTTCCTGGCCGAAAGGTACCTGCGCCAGTTCTGGTACAGGATTGAGGGCTACGGATGGGTGTTCGTCGTGGGAGCGGTAATAGCCATTCTGATCTCCTTCCTCGCCGTCCTCTGGCAAACCTTGAAGGCCGCGAAGACGAATCCGGCGGTGGAACTGAAAAAAGAATAAAAGAGATGCCCGGTCGGGGCCGGGCATGACGAAAACATGAAAAGTTACCTGAAGTTTTTGAGTAGAAACAAGCTGTACACCACCATCGAGGCGGTGGGACTGGCCGTAAGCCTGGCGTTTGTGATCCTGATTGGCAGCTACGTGGTGCAGCAGTACCGGACAGCGCACGAGAATCCGGACTGGAACCGCATTTATGCGCCCGGAACTGCCGATTTCGCCGGCCTCAGCCTATGGGACAAAGAAGAGATAGATATGGCTATCCCCGAAGTGGAAGCATGCAGCCGGATGTCCCTGATACAGTGTTCAGCCTTTGAATATGGCGGACAGATGTGGCAGGGTATCTCCACCTGGGGCTGGGAAGTGGATCCGGAGTTTTTCGACTTATACTCCTATATGCAGTGGCGGGAAGGGTCGCCGGAAATGTTCAAGCTAAAGAATGCCCTGGTGCTCAGCGAGTCCATGGCCCGGCAGATGCTTCGCTCCGCCCAGGATTATTCCTCACTTATCGGCGAGCCGCTTAAAATTGGCGAAACCACCTACCAGATTGTCGGCATTATCCAGGACTTCAAGAACAGCATCCTGCCGCCGGTGGACGTACTCACTAACGTTGCATCCAACTTCCAGGCCGATTTACCCAAAAGCTTCAACAGCATCGGCAGTTTCACTACCCTGTGCCGGGTTCGGGAAGGAACGGACCGGGCCGATTTTGAGGCCAAGCTACATGCCCTCATTGTAAAGAACTACGAACCCGTCTGGGGCAAACAGGTGGAAGGGTGGCATATCTGGCGACTGGACGAGATGTTCTGGACGCCGGAAGTGGCCGGCAACGGCTGCATCCGCACGGGAAACCGGCAGATGGTTCAGCTGCTCACGGTGGTAGTGCTGCTTCTGCTGCTGTCGGCCATTTTCAATTATATCAACCTGAGCTTTGCGCTCAGCGGAAAACGGGCCAAGGAAATGGCTACGCGCCGCCTGCTGGGGTCCGACCGCAGCAGCATCCTGTGGAAGAACATCGGCGAATCGGTGGCCTTCACGGCCGTTTGCTTTGCCGTTGCCCTGGTGCTGGCCAAGCTGCTGGTACCCATGATCAACGGACTGCTTACCACGCAGGATGACTGGCTGGCCATGGAAACCGACGTAAAACTGCAGTTCCTGCTTACGCCCGGATACATAGCGGCCTATGTGGCCGGGATTCTGGTGCTGGGAACCCTCTGCGGGCTTCTTCCGGCCTGGGCGGCCGCCCGGTACGAACCCATAGATGTAATCAAGGGGACCCTTCGCCGGAAGAACAAGATGATCTTCAGCAAGGTGTTCATTGTGGCCCAGAACACCCTGGCCGTTTTCCTCATTGCCCTGGCGCTGGTGATGGAGCTTCAGATGAAGCACATGCTGGAGCGGCCCACCCATTCCCAGGTGGATAACCGCTATTACATAGATTACTACGCCACGTCTTACGACCAGATGAAACTGTTCAAAGACAAAGTGGAACAGCTGCCTTTTGTAACCGCCGTGGGCGTAGGGCGCAACCTGCCCGGGTTCATCAATATGTCGGTGAGCATCAAGCAGGACGACGAAACCAACCTGAGCCTGCCCGTAATCCTGTGCGACAGTACCTATTTCCGGCTGATGGGTCTGGAACTGCTGGAAGATTACCATCATCCGCTGCTGCGATCCATCTGGCTGGACGAGACGGCGGCCCAGGCAACCAACGCAAGCGACACCTCCACCTATTTCCGGAACAGGGTGGGAATCAACGGAGCCAAGGTAGAATCTGTGGGCGGCATTGTCCGCGACTTCCCGGCCGAATCGGCCTCTTCCAGCGAGGTGCCCACGCTCAATGCCGGGGTTATCATCTCGGACATGAACGAAATATACTTCTCGCACGGCCTCCTCATCGGCACGGTGGGCGAGGACGAGGACTATGACCGGCAGATCATGAAGGCCTATGAGGAGTTCCGCATGGAGCAGTCAGGCGTGTACGAGGCTCCCTGGAGGCATGGCTTTGTGCGTAACCTTTACCGGGCGCAACTGGCTCCGGCCAGGCGTACAATGCGGCTGCTGGAGCTCTTTACCGTACTGGCGGTGCTCATTTCCCTGCTGGGCCTGCTGGCCATGAGCACCTATTTTGCCGCTGAAAACACCCGGCAGATTGCCGTACGGAAGGTTTTCGGGGCCGATGTGGACAGCGAAATCCGGCGGAACGTGCGCAGCTACATGGTGCTGGTGGCCATTGCCTGTGTCATCGGCATCCCGCTGGCCGTCTGGGCCGCACGTCTATACCTGCAGCGCTTCGCCTACCGCATTGAGGGCTATGAATGGGTATTCGCCGTGGCGGTTGTCATTTCCGCCGCCATCGCCTTCGCCTCCGTGCTCTGGCAAACGGTAAAATCGGCCCGCACCAATCCGGCAGTAGAGCTGAAAAAAGAATAGCACCTGATTATCAGCACTTTAAACAATTCTCCCTGTGCCGTTTGACACAGGGAGAAAAATGTAAGTCATTGATAATCAATCATTCCCATTCTATGGTTGCCGGGGGTTTGGAAGAGATATCGTAAACTACACGGTTTACGCCGCGGACTTTGCGGATGATTTCGTTGGAGACATCGCGCAGGAAGTCGTAGGGGAAGGTAAACCAGTCGGCCGTCATGGCATCCGTGGAAACCACGGCGCGGAGGGCTACCGGGTTCTCATAGGTACGTTCGTCACCCATCACGCCCACGCTCTTGATAGGCAGCAGAATCACGCCCGCCTGCCAGATGGCGTCGTACAGATTGGTGGCCATTACCCGCGGATCGGAGGCCGACGGGAAGCCCATGCCCGTGCAGTCGTAATTACGCAGGCCGCGGATGTAGATGTCATCGGCTTCGCGGAGCACGCGGAGTTTCTCTTCCGTGATATCGCCGATGATGCGGATGGCCAGGGACGGTCCCGGGAAAGGATGCCGGCCCACCAGTTCTTCCTTGATACCCAGGGCGCGGCCCACGCGACGGACCTCGTCCTTGAACAGCATCCGAAGCGGCTCCACAATCTTCAGCTTCATTTCTTCCGGCAGGCCGCCCACGTTGTGGTGGCTCTTGATTTTGGAAGCGATGCCGGGGATGCCGGCGCTCTCTATCACGTCCGGATAAATAGTGCCCTGGGCCAGCCAGCGGGCGTTTTCAATGCCCTTGGCATATTTGTCGAACGTTTCCACGAACAGCCGGCCGATAATCTTGCGCTTGGTTTCCGGATCCGTTACGCCGGCCAGCGCCGACAGGAATTCCTTGGAAGCATCGGCCCCAATCACATTGAGGCCCATGTCCTTATAGGAAGCCAGCACATCTTCGAATTCATTTTTGCGGAGCAGGCCGTTGTTCACGAAGATGCAGGTAAGATTATGGCCGATGGCCTTGTTCAGCAGCACGCCGGCAACGGTGGAATCCACGCCACCGGAAAGGCCGAGTATCACTTTGTCGTCGCCAATCTGCGCCCGCAGGTCGGCCACTGTAGTCTCGATGAACGAGGCGGGGGTCCAGTCACCCTTGCATCCGCAGATGTCCAGGGCAAAATTGGCCAAAATCTTGGAACCCTCCGCAGTATGATACACTTCCGGATGGAACTGCACGGCATAAGTGGGCTCTCCTGCAAACTGGAAAGCGGCATTCTCCACATCGGCCGTGGAGGCAATGACCTTGGCACCCGCGGGAAGGGCCGATATGGTGTCGCCGTGCGACATCCACACCTGCGAATGCGCGCTGACACCCTTCAGCAGCGGCGAATCGGCCGTTACGTCCAGCATGGCGCGGCCGTATTCCCGGGAATTGGAGTTTTCCACCTTACCCCCGCAGCAGTGGGCCATGTACTGGGCTCCGTAGCAGATGCCCAGCAGCGGCAGCTTGCCCCGGAACAGGCTCAGATCCACCTGCGGAGCATTGGCGTCCCGCACGCTGCACGGGCTGCCGGAGAGGATGACGCCCTTTACATCGGCATCCAGGGCAGGGACCTTATTATAAGGATAGATTTCGCAGAACACATTCAGTTCGCGCAGGCGACGGCCGATAAGCTGCGTCACCTGGGAACCGAAGTCCAGAATAAGTATTTTATTCACCGCGGGAGTAGTTAGGGGTTTCCTTGGTAATGGTAATGTCGTGCGGATGGCTTTCCGTCATGCCGCTGGCTGTAACGCGAGTGAACTTGGCCTGCTTGAGGGCATCCAGGTCTTTGGCGCCGCAGTAACCCATGCCGGAGCGGAGACCGCCCACCAGCTGATACACCGTTTCCGAGAGCGTTCCCTTGAACGGAACCCGGCCCACGATGCCTTCCGGAACCAGTTTCTTGAGTTCCACCTTGTCGTCCTGGAAGTAGCGGTCCTTGGAACCGGCCGCCATGGCGTCGATGGAGCCCATGCCTCTGTAGGCCTTGAACTTACGGCCGCTGTAGATGATGGTTTCTCCCGGAGACTCTTCCGTGCCGGCAAACATGGAGCCGCACATGACGCAGTCGCCGCCGGCCGCCAGGGCCTTCACAATATCGCCCGAATAACGCAGGCCGCCATCGGCAATGAGCGTTGCGCCGCTACCCTTGATGGCCTGATAGGCCTGATAAATGGCGCTGAGCTGAGGAACACCTACGCCCGCCACAATACGGGTGGTGCAGATGGAACCCGGGCCGATGCCCACCTTGACGCCGTCGGCTCCGGCCCTCACCAGATCGCGGGCGCCGTCCTCGGTGGCCACATTGCCTACAACCACGTCCAGAGACGGGAATTCGGCCTTCACGCGCTTGAGCAGATCGATAACGCCCTTGCTATGTCCGTGTGCAGAATCCAGCACCACGGCATCTACGCCCTCGGCATTCAGGGCCGCCACGCGGTCCAGCGCATCCGGGGTAATGCCGATGCCGGCCGCTACCCGCAGACGTCCGTTGGCGTCCTTGCAGGCATCCGGATGCAGGCGCTCCTTGATAAGGTCTTTATAGGTAATAAGGCCCACGATGCAGCCGTTGGCATCTACCACGGGCAGTTTTTCCACTTTGTTATCCTGCAGGACCTTCTTTACATATTCGCGGTCCGTGCGGGTATTGGGGATGGTTACCAGGTTCCGGGAAGTCATCACGTCCCGTACCAGCGCATCCATGTCCGTGAGGAAACGGACATCCCGGTTGGTTACGATACCTACCAGGTGATTGTGGTCGTCCGTTACGGGGATGCCGCCGATGTGATTCTCTTTCATCAGGTCCAGGGCGTCTCCCACGGTCTGATCCTGGTTGATGGTAACCGGGTCTATGATCATGCCGTTCTCCGAGCGCTTCACCTTCCTCACCTCGGCCGCCTGCTGGGCGATACCCATATTTTTATGAATTACGCCGATACCTCCTTCCCTTGCCAGGGCGATGGCCATCGGCGCTTCTGTTACGGTGTCCATAGCGGCGGACACAATGGGGATGTTCAGGTGGATGTTGCGGGAAAACTTGGTTCGCAGGCACACTTCCCGCGGAAGGACTTCCGAATAGGCCGGAATCAGGAGGACATCATCAAATGTTAAGCCCTCCAATGCAATTCTTTCATCAATAAAGGACATATTGGCAGATTTTGCGCGCAAAGTTAACTAAAAATGCCGAAATCGGCAACGATTTTTAATCTGATTCGCGGACGTGGATTAACGATTTTACCGGAGCGATGCTTTCCAGGCGGGAACGGCCGGGGAGGTCGTCAATTTCTACCAGGAATACAAAGTCGGTCACTTTCACGCGGTATTCCTTGCCATCGATGGTTATCCGCTGGGCGTTCAAGCCTTCGGCCAGTCCCTTGGCCGTGCCGCCGGTGGCCAGGATGTCGTCGAAGAAAGTGATGCTGATGGTGTCCCCATCCGGCAGGCTGGCAGCCAGGTCGGAACGGCGGAAATACACATGGTCCGGACCGTATTCCTTCATAATTTCCACCTGCACCAGATCGCCTTCCGTGAACGGCAGTTTGCCCTTTTTCCGCAGCGGGATCACGTTCTGGACGTGACTCTGGGAATAGAGCATCGGCGCCGCGAACAGGAAGCCGCGGGCTTCCGGCGCCGCTACGTTGGGAGCCTGGCACAAGGCCGTAAGATCGTCGGTCAGCTGGCGGAACAGGGCTTTATCCTGCAGGAAAGGGATGATATCCACAAAGTTGACGCCTTTGATGGGGAAGTTGGGATAAAACTTGACGAAAGACTTGTAATCCATATTCTTATGCGTTAATACTAGAAATTGAGCACCAGGCCGGTTCCGTATTCTCCGGCACCAAAACGTAAAGTAACCGCAGGGCGTCCGTTGTTATACTCCTCGGCCACCCACTCCAGACGCTTCCAACCGACGGTTTTGAAAATAATACCCATAGTGAAAACGGACGCGCCCAAACCGGCAATGGAAAAGCCGCGGTAAAACCAGGAGATTACATCTTTGGCCTGGGAAAAACTGTCCCACAGATTCTCCCCCTTCCATATATTTACATAGTTGACGAAAAAGACGCCCAGGGAAACGCCGGATACGGCCACTCCGGCACCTACGACAAGCCCGCCTCCCAGCATGAGCCACTTACCGGCCTTGTACTGTTTTACAGCGCCCAGATAGGTTTCTTCGAAGATTTCGTCGCCCACCAGACGCCTTACCATGAAGTCTGGCATTACCTCGCCATTATCGTCCAGCAGGCGTCCTTTGCTCTGCTCAATCTGGGAAGGCACATACTGGGCCAGGGCGGCAAAAGCCGGAAGCAGCATAAGCATTACTGCAAGCAAAATCTTTTTCATGGTTCTATCGTTTTGAATACTCGCAGCCGCAGTACAGCTGGTTGTAAAAGTTTTGTTCTTTCAGTATCTGGTTCCGACGCTCCTGCAGGCCGCCTTTCCGCCAGTTCTGGGGCCACCAGGTAACGCCTTCTACCTGGCTGCAGGCCCAGAATCCCGCCTCGTTCACCTGCTCCAGGCTCTTCCAGCGGGAAGAAGCCAGGGTGGTGGTTAGCACCGGAAAGCCGTTTGCGGCGGCATATTGCGCCGCGCGCAGCAGACGGAACTTGAAGCACTGGAGGCATCGGCCTCCCCGTTCCGGCTCGCTCTCCAATCCGGCAGCACATCCGCCCCAGAGAGCATGGTTGTATTCATCCTCCACGATTTCCACCCCCCACTGCTGCGCGTAGCGGACGCACTCGTTAAGCCGATGTTCGTATTCCTCCCGCGGATAGATGTTGGAGTTGGAATAGAAGATAACGGGCCGATATCCCCGCTCCATCAGGCACTCTACTATGGCGCCGGAACACGGCGCACAGCAGGCGTGCAGCAGAATACGGCTGGCGCCGCCCGGAACTTCTATCTGAAGGCTTGTCTTCACTACTGCAAAGATAGCAATTTTTCACATCCCTATTAATAGGGATTGCCCTTTTGGGAAAACTGCCGTAACTTTGCGCCCGGCGCAAAAGAATCTGAGCTATGATACTGGCAGAGCTGGCAACTGGCGAAAAAGCGGTGATTGTACGTGTAAACGGACACGGCAGCTTCCGTAAACGCCTGATAGAGATGGGCTTCATTCAAGGGAAAGAAGTCCGGGTAGTGCTGAACGCGCCGCTGAAAGACCCCATTGAGTACGAAATTATCGGCTACAAGGTGAGCCTGCGGCGGGAAGAGGCCAAAATGATAGAGGTGGTGAGCATGGAAGAGGCCCGGGAAGCCCTTTCCACCGACGAGCATCTGCAGGGGCTTCCGGAAACGCTGGAAGAAAAAGAACGGCTGGACCGTGCCCTGGCCCACGTGGCCGAAGAGCGCCACCACAACATCCGCGTAGCGCTGGTGGGAAACCCCAATTGCGGAAAAACTTCCCTTTTCAACATAGCTTCGGGCGCCCATGAGCATGTGGGCAACTATTCCGGCGTTACGGTGGATGCCAAGGAAGGGCATTTTACCTATAAAGGGTACGATATCACCCTGGTGGACCTGCCGGGCACCTATTCCCTGTCGGCCTACTCCCCCGAAGAACTGTACGTGCGTAAAAACCTGCTGGAAACGCTTCCGGACGTGGTTTTGAACGTGGTGGACGCCTCCAACATAGAGCGGAACCTGTACCTCACCAGCCAGCTCATAGACATGAACCTGCGCACGGTGATGGCCCTGAACATGTACGACGAGCTGCAGCACAAGGGCGACAAGCTGGATATCAAGCAGCTGGGTTACCTGCTGGGCATGCCCGTATGCCCCACGGTGAGCCGCGACGGGCAGGGCATTCCGGAACTGTTTGACACCATCATTAAGGTTTACGAACACACCGACCCCAAGCTGGCCCGCCACATTCACATCAACCACGGAGCCGAGCTGGAAAAGAGCATCGTACGCCTGCGGGACCTCATCTTTGCCAACGAAAACATCCGTTCCCGCTATTCCACCCGTTATCTGGCCATCAAAACGCTGGAGGCCGATAAGGACGTGGAAGCCCTGATTGCCCAGCTGCCCAATGCGGCGGAAATCCAGGCCGCCTGCCAGGAAGAGAACACCCGCATAGAGGCGCTGCTGGGCACATCGGCCGAAAGCGCCATAGTGGACGCCAAGTACGCCTTCATCCAGGGCGCCCTGGCCGAAACCTACGAGCGTTACCAGGCCGAAAAACCTCGCCGTACCTTAACGGACAAGATAGACGCCTTTGTCACCAACCAGTGGCTGGCCTTCCCCATCTTTATATTGTTGTTGTGGTTTATCTTCTGGGCCACCTTTACCGTGGGCCAGTATCCGATGGACTGGATAGATGCGCTGGTGAGCTGGTTGGGTGACAAAGTAGGCGGCTGGATGGCCGACGGCTGGGTGAAGGACCTGGTTGTAGACGGCATCATTGCCGGCGTGGGCAGCGTACTGGTGTTCCTGCCCAACATCATGATCTTGTACTTCTTTATCTCCATCATGGAGGACAGCGGTTATATGGCACGGGCGGCGTTTATCGTGGACAAGCTGATGCACCGCATCGGCCTGCACGGCAAGAGCTTCATCCCCATGGTGATGGGCTTTGGCTGCAATGTGCCGGCCATCATGGCCACCCGCAGCATCGAGAGCCGGAAGAGCCGGCTGGTTACCATTGCCATCATTCCGTTCATGTCCTGCGCGGGCCGATTACCCATTTTCGTACTCTTCGCAGGGGCTTTCTTCCCGGGAAGTCCCGCCACGGCGCTGCTGGGCATTTACCTGCTGGGCGTGGTGCTGGCCATCCTTAGCGCCCTGGTCCTGAGCAAGTTTGTGAAGGACGACGACCTTCCGTTTGTGATGGAACTGCCGCCTTACCGCGTTCCCACCGGCAAGGCCATCTGGCGCCACACCTGGGAGAAGGGCCGGCAGTATCTGGAGAAAATGGCCACCACCATCCTTCTCTTCTCCATAGCCATCTGGTTCCTGGGGTACTTCCCCCGCCATGAGGGAGCCTCCGCCGCCTATCAGCAGGAACATTCTTATATCGGCATGGTGGGAAAGGCCGTTGAGCCGGCCATGGAGCCGCTGGGCTTCAACTGGAAGATGGACGTGGGCCTGCTGGCGGGTGTGGGCGCGAAGGAACTGGTTATCAGCACCATGGGCGTAACCTATGCCCAGGACGGCGCCGCCTATGCCGATGACAGCGACGACACCGCCCTGCAGGCAGCCCTGAAAGCCACCATCCCTACCGCCGCCGCCCTGGCATTCATGGTGTTTGTACTGCTGTACTTCCCCTGCATCGCTACCTTTACGGCCATTAAAAACGAAACAGGAAAATGGCGCTGGGCCATTCTCCTGTGTCTTTATACCATTGTAGTGGCTTGGCTCTTTGCCTTTGCCGCTTACCGTCTGGGCCTGCTGTTCTGGCCGGTGGGTTAGTCACCCACCACCCATACCAGCACGTGGCGGTCGAAGGTCATGTATTCAAGGTCGAACTCTTCTTCGTCCTCGTCTTTGTCAATGAAGGTAGCTTCCAGTTCGCCTTCCCCGCGCAGGCGGAAACGCTCCACCTCAATCTGTTCGGCGAAATTAACGTTGTATCGGCTCAGGAGCTTGAAGATGGCTTCCTTGGCGCACCAGTAGATGGCCAGCTGCTCGTTGCGCTTCTCGTCTTCCAGGTCCTCGATTTCGTCTTCCGAAAGGGCCTTCTTTTCTACGGCGGAGAAGTCCCGGTCCAGGGATTCCACGTCTATGCCGCAGTCGTTTTCCTCGTGCAGGATTACGGCTACATACTTTTCCGTATGGGTAATGGAGATATTAACGGGATTGTTCTCCAGGTACGGCTTGCCGTTGTCGTGGTGGCTCAGGTATACCTTCTCCTCGAAGAGGGTGTTGAGCAGGGCCCTCACGGCCAGCCGCTGCTTCCGCATGCTTTCGCTGCGGAGGAACGAGATTTCCTCCATCTCGTCCGACGGGGTGGAACTGAGTTCTATCAGCTCTTGCTCCGTTTCTGTGATTTGCCACACGCCTATAGTGGCTTCGTTTTCCAGTTTCTTCTTTAAATAAAGTCCCATTATAAAGGTTTCTGAACGACAATGAAAACCCTCCGGATACCTTGCGGTTCCGGATTCCAGTGTATGTTAGGAGTATAATCGCGACAGAGGGTCGTCTGAACCGACGCCCGCTACTTGAGATTTTACCTGACTGGGAGGCTCCATTTCTATCGTTACAATTTTCGGTGCAAAGATAATTCATTTTTCTAAATTTCAACGATTCTTTGCCGGGAAATTGCTATCTTTGTGGTCCCAAATGGAAAATAGGTAAATTTAAACACAAATAGTTATGAAATTCTTAACTGATGAAAAGCTCCTTATCGTGGGCGCTGCCGGAATGATCGGCTCCAACATGGTCCAGACCGCATGCATGCTGGGTCTCACCCCTAACATTTGCCTGTACGATATTTTTGAGCCTGGCCTCAAGGGTGTACTGGCCGAAATGGACCACTGCGCATTCCCGGATGTGAACCTCACTGCCACCATCGATCCTGCCGTGGCCTTCAAGGATGCCAAGTACATCATCTCTTCCGGCGGTGCACCCCGCAAGGAAGGCATGACCCGTGAAGATCTGCTCAAGGGCAACTGCCAGATTGCCGCCGAATTCGGCGAGAATATCGAGAAGTACTGCCCGGACGTAAAGTTCGTGGTGGTTATCTTCAACCCGGCCGATGTTACCGCTCTCACCGCCCTCATCCGTTCCGGTCTTAAGCCGGAGAAGCTCACCTCCCTGGCCGCTCTGGACAGCACCCGTCTGCAGGAAGCCCTGGCCCAGGA
>CAMJKI010000009.1 GCA_946406355.1 uncultured Bacteroidales bacterium
CGGAAGTTTCCTAAACTTTAAATAGAGGTTCGATTCCCCTCCGGGCTACAAAAAAGAGCATCGCCATGCGGCGGTGCTCTTTTTTGAATAACGCCCGGAGGGGAATGAGGGCGGCTAAGCCGCCCTATTCTTCACACGTTACCCCCTCCCAAACCCTCCCCTCGGGGGAGGGCTCCGCCGCAGAAGCGGCGGGTCGGGCCTGCAGGCCCTGTCGCTTCGCTTCGAAATAAGGTAGCCCGGAGGAGAAAGCCGACTCTACAGGGCAATTCCCGCGTGCGCTCCGATGGTTGGGCCGATGCTGAGGCCGATGAAGAAGTTGGACCTGCCCCACAAATGGAACGCAATGCCCGGTTGCCAGGACCCCCAGAACTTCCAGTCTCCGGGCAGGACGGGAAACTCAGGCTCTGCGCCTGGGGAACGCACAACGCCGTTTTCCATATAGTAGTCGCTCATCTTGTAGACGCAGCGCGCTCCGAGCAGGATATCGCTGTACAGGGAGAAATTCTTTCTGTGCCCTAAAGGAATATAGTGCCGATGGTAGGCAACTATATTGAAGCGCTGCCCTGTGAAATGGGCCTCGGGGCCGAAGATGAAGAACCTTTGTCCCCATCCTATGCCCAGTCCGAACACTTTGTTCTGGCTGGTTCGGATTCCGCCTGTAAGGATGACGGATCCGTCCAGAAACTCTGCATTAGCACGAAGACTGAATTCCGGCTTCCATCCCTTTCGCCCTTCCTTGGAGAGATGAGCCTTCACGCTGCTGAAATAATCGGAAACCAGAAAACGGGGCTGTTCAAAATTGAGCTTGTCTCCATTAGCGGCGGTGGTATCGGCCTCCTGCGCAGTGGCGGAAATGGAGAACAGGATGGATAATATGGTGATTGTCAAGTGCTTCATGGGACTATTGTTTTTCAAAATGTTGATTAGGCATTATTGTTATGCGGCAAGTAAAATGCAACCATTCATTCCCACAGAGCAGGGAAATCCAAAATGCGGGAGGCGTTTTCCGGGTGAAACAGTAAGTACTTGAAATCCTGTGCTTTGAGACGGAAATCCGTCCTGTCGCACACCTGCTTCATCCGGCATCTCAGCTGCTCGCCGGTTGCAATGCCCTCCCGTTGCGAAAGATAGTTCATATCCGGTTCGCTTCTGGAGCGCAGAAACATGGCATCATAGAAATCCCGGCCTTTTCCGCGGTGGAGAATGGTGGAAAGTTTCATTGCATACAGCGTGGCGTCTGAAGGTGAGGGTATCCTGAAATAGAATCCGTCTCTGTTCACAGTGAACATCTCTCGCTGATAATCCACTCCCTGGTCTTGAGCCTCAATCTTCAACACGAACTTCTTTTCCCGGTAAGGGGACAATCCCAGGTCGTAAAGCAGCTGCGGGAACTGAATGGTCCTGCGGAAAGCCGTCAGGGCATCACTCTCCTTTTCCTTGGCGACAGCAGGAAGACCGTTCCGCCTTAGAAAGCGGACGACATCATCGGTCAGGCTTGCGAACTCCTCCTGCGAGAGATTCTTGCAATCAAAGTCCAAATCCTCGGAAAACCGGTCTATCTGCCTGAGGAGTCGTAGGGCAGTACCGCCGATAAAAGTCAGTTTCCCAATCTGAGAGTGGGAGGATAAATAGTCCAGGACCATCAGCTCCAGGTATTCCTTATAGAGTTGGATGTCCGTATCCGGACTTTCTGGAAAACCGGGATAAAAGGCTCTGATGTTTTGCAGGTCAAGCATAAGTATTCTCCATTACTGCGGCTCTTTGTGAGAGAGCCCTATTGTCAAATCGCTCTAAAAAGGCACGGAAACGCTTCCAGTCAAACTCTTCACGCATGGCATCCCTGTCGAGGCGAAGATTCTCCATATCGTGATCCGACTTGTATTCGGGGTGGAAATAAAGCAGGTCCAGCAGGGCTTTCTCCGGGGTTGCCATAAGAGAAGGCAAACCGTCCCTCGGCTGGAGGGGCTTATACCCGAAAAACAGGTTCGGGGAAACGTGCCGATAGGAATAATAACCGATCGGGGTGTCAAATACGGCGGTCTTCAGCGTACTCACGGATGTAAGCGCAAGGACAGTTTCAGGGATTATTTCGTGCCACGAGAGGACATACTCCAGGCTGAGGTAGGACGGGCAATAGATTTTACCGGCCGCTGCCATACGCACGTCCGCCCTTCCTGCCTCATCGGGGAAAAGGTACCATCCCTGGCGGATGTGCAGGATTTTTCCCTCACCCTTCCAGCGCCTGAGATTGGAGGAAAGGCTGTTGTCGCTGCTTCTCTCTATACTGTTTAAGGAAAAAACACCTTGCCCCGAGTATAGCTTTTTGAATTCGTAATAGTTCATTATGTTTCTAAAACTGTGCAAATATACACAATTTCGGAAATAAAACAAAGTGTTAGACATAGACAATCACTGATAATGTTGTCCCATAGTTGTACCCAAATTTGCAAGGGAATCTGGCGCTTCGCGCCAATTCCTCTCACGTTACCCTCACCCCAACCCCCTCTCCTCGGGAGAGGGGCTGGCGGCAGAAGCCGCCGATTATTCTTCAATATGCTCATCAATCTTCTCCTTCGTCTCCGGATCCGACGGCCTCAAATGCTCCCCAAAATCCACAATCACCCCCTCTTTGTCGATCAAGATATAGAACGGGATTCCCCGGCCCAGATGTAAGATAGGGTCAAGGCCGGAGCGCTGGGCATCGGTAAGATGGAAAGTCTCAATCCCCAGCAAAGCGGATTCCGGATCATCGGCCCCATCGTCCATGTAGAAATTGACTATGCGGAGCGGCTTTCCATGATAGCCGGCGGCCATACTCTTTTGGAAGGATATCTCATGCATCACCCCGGGGCACCAGGTGGCCCCAATGGTGATATACACAACCTTTCCCTCTTCCTTGGCAATGATGGACCGCAGCAACCTAAGCCCCTCATTCTCCTTCAGGACGATAGCCTGGCCGTCACGGGGCTGGTCGGCCTTCAAAATGGCGTCAGACAAGGTCTTGGGATTCCCCTGATAGGCCTTCTTGAGCACATACCGGTCCCGAATGGAGAGTTTCAGCAGCGGATAGGTTACATTCTCATTGAAACTGTCAAAGTACTCCTCAAACTTAACCACCTCATTGGCCTCCAGCAACTGGTTGTAGAACTGGCTGATGAGCATCTGCCGCAGCAGTTCGTTCTTGGTGGACTTTTTCAGGAAGTCAACAAGGGCCGGATAATCATTGACGAATCGGAGGACTTCTTCTTTGTCCAGACCGCGCAGCAGCCAGTAACAGATATTGGATGAAAGTTCAAACAAATTGCTGCTCAGGCAGTCCGCATGGAACAGGGGTTCCGCATCTTGGATCTTGAAGCAATCTGACACATCCTCTCCCTGCAGGGTTTGATAGGAAAGCATGGCCTGGATAAGCGCCGAATAATAATCGGCCTCTATCTCCTTCCGGCACAGGGCAATGAGTTCCGGACTGGGCTGCTTCTCCGCAATGAAATCTTCCAACCGGGCCAGGTGGTACTCCAACTTTTCCTTTGCGGCCGTCGCAAATACATCGGCATGTGCAAATTCACGCTTCGGCCCGTCCGGCGCGTCCAGATTCATCCTGGAGAATCCAGGCCAATCCTGGGGCAGGTAGTACCCCATGTGGAAGTCATTGTACTTCTCGTTGTTCTCTGCGCCTTTCCCGGAGTAAACGACTTTAGCCAAATCGGCAAAGTCCAGCTCCACGTGGATGGAATCGCCGGGGCACACCACCATGTGCGCCACATAGGGCGGCATCGAAACCGTACGCGGCGCATAAGGGCTCAGTGAAAACGCGAATCTATCATCATAGATGGCCGATGTCATTTTATCAGAGACCCTGTCATAGAACGGGATTACCAGGCTGATTTCCTGCGTCTTCGGATACACCTCCCGATTGGCGATATGTCCCGTAATCACCGCCGGGCGGGAATAATCGGCCGCATCCCCGTCGATATACTCCGTCCCAAATACAAAGGCCGATTCGTCCATTTGCACTTGCTGGCCATGCTGCTTGCAGGAGAGCGTCAAGCAAATGCCCATCAAAAATGCTATGCCCGGAAAGAAATGCCTCCCGGGCAAGCACTTGATATGAGGATTATGATTCATCAGATATGCCCATTACCTCTGCAAATAATAAACCAAAATCCTTAGGAGATATTTCATTCTCGCCGCCCTAAGCAGAAACACGGATGTAATTGCAAAAAAGCAGCAGAGTGGCATAATGTAGCAGAAGGGCATCCTCAATGCATTCTTGCGCAAGTAATATATAAATATTGCCTTTGCAAAAAGAGTTATTATGAACCAAATGCCAAGAAATACAACTTTAACCTCAAAGATGATATTAATATCCGTTATGTTTCATCAATACTTCGGTTAATTTTATGTTTAGGAGCCGCAAGGCGGACTAAACGAAAACAGAATCTGACCAGCATTAAGGACGCCAAAGACAATGAGTAATCTAGTTTGGCGGAGTTGAGTGAGGAGTAATTGCAAAAAAGAGCCCAAGGATAACGCCGCTAATATGCACTTCAATAACCTCATCTGGCATTGCCCCCTTGCGTTGCTTGGTGAACTTAATGTAACGGAATTCACCTCCACGTGCACTATGATCCACGATTAACACATTGTGGGCGAAACGTGACACATTTGCAGATCCGGCCAAAACAGACTCATCGAGTGGCTGGCCCAAAGGAACTTTCCCAATGTGGTTGTCCACAATGAATGTGATGGTATGCTTGGATTCTCGCTGAATCTTTTTGAGTTCCCAGATCTTCTCCAGGTCCTCAAGGAAAAGGTTCGATATTATGTCACTTGGGGCTACAAATTAAGCCAGGCAAGCGCCTGGCTTAATTTGTAGCCCATAATCTTCGATAGACTGGGGGCCTAATCCCCCAGACCCCCTGGGTCGCTTCGCTCCGAATAACGCCCGGGGGGGGAATTATTGTATGCTGTTCAGGAGCGGGAGTTTGCCGTTGGCGATGAGCTTAAGGATGAGTTCCCCGAAGAGGCTGTTCTGCCAGGCGAACCATTCGCGGGTGAAGCGGGTGGCGTCGTCTTTGTGAAAGGACTCGTGGATGAAGCCGGTGCCGGCGTCGGTGTCCATTAGCATGGTAACACAGCGGAGGATTTCCGCATCGTCGGCGGAGGTGAAGGCGCGCATCATGATGGACATGGGCCACACCATATCGTAGCCGATGTGGGGGCCCCCGATGCCTTCGCCGGCTGTGCCGCTGAAGAAGCAGGGGTTGTATTCACTAAGCACAAAGCGGCGGGTGTTCTGCCAAACCGGGTCACCGGCCATTTCCGGAATCAGGTAGGCCAGGGAAAGCAGGCTGGGCACATTGGCGTCGTCCTGCAGCAGGGCGTTCCCGAAGCCGTCCACTTCGTAGGCGTAAATGGGGCCGAAAACGGGGTGATTCACCACGGCGCGGGCCTTGAGGGCGCTTTCCACCTCATCGGCCAGGACGGTGCATTCGGCGGCCAGGGCGGCCTCTCCGTTCACGTTGGCAAGGATTTCCGCGGCCTTACGTAAGCAGTTCACAGCCATAAAGTTGGAGGGAACCAGGAAGTCCAGGATGGTACTGTCGTCCGAGGGGCGGAAGGCCGAAGCAATGAGCCCGCAGGGCTTTACGGGCGCTCCATACCCGTCCCAGCCCCTGGTGTCGAACTGGCGGTCCGTCTCCCGCAAAAAGCGGTAGCTGCCGGGGCCGCCAAACTTCTGCTGTTCCCGCATTACGCCCAGGATGGCGCGCATGGCATCCAGCCAGAGATCCCCGAACACAGAGTTGTCCCCGGTCTCCTTCCAGTACCCGTAGGCGAGGCGGATGGGGTAGCACTGCGAGTCCAGTTCCCATTTGCGCTCAAACACTTCCGGCACCATCCGGGTGCCGTCGCTGTGCCATCCGTCGTTCGTGGGGCCCGGGTTGAAGGCGTTGGCGTAAGGGTCTATCACCAGGCATTTGAACTGGCGCAGAATGGTGCCCTTGATCATATCGGCCAGATGACTGTCCTGCGAAGCTAGCTGCACATAAGGCCAAACCTGTGCCCCGGAATCGCGGAGCCACATGGCGGGGATGTCGCCGGTCCACACAAAAGTGTCCGGCGTGCCGTCTTCGGCTTCCTGGAAGTGGACGGTGGTGTCCAGGGTGTTGGGGAAGCAGTTGATGAACATTTGGCGAAGCTTGGCATTCTCCAGCAGCGCAGCGGTTTCGGCCAGGGTTTTTTCCACGGCTTCCGAGGTAAACAGGCGTTTTTCCGGGGCAGGCCTTCTGGAGGGGGTGCCGTCGGCCGCGCCGAAGACGGGCAGCAGGAAGACCGTTGCAACAACCAGGGACAGTAGGAAACGTTTCATAGTATTATACCCGATATTTGCCGTAAATATAGGCATTTTACCCCAAAATACAGAGGAAGGTGTACTCCAAGTGCGTAAAATTGTGTATATTTGAAGGTTAAAGAAAAGAGTGCTTTTGCAATGGAGACTTTTGGACATTTTGACGACGCTTCCCGCGAATATGTAATTACCCGGCCGGACACTCCCTGGCCCTGGATCAACTATATGGGTACGGAGGATTTCTTCTCCCTCATTTCCAATACGGCCGGTGGCTACTGCTTCTGCAAGGATGCCAAATTCCGCCGCATTTTGCGCTACCGATATAATGGCGTACCCATGGATGCCGGTGGCCGGTATTATTATATCAAGGACGGCAGCAGCGTTTGGAATCCCGGCTGGAAGCCTTGCAAAACGCCCCTGGACAGCTACGAGTGCCGGCATGGCATGGGCTATACCCGGATTACGGGCGTTAAGGACGGCCTCAAGGCCGATGTCCTTTTCTTCGTGCCCATCGGCCATCGCTGCGAGGTGCACCGCGTACGCCTGACCAATACCGGAAGCGTTGCCAGGCAAATTCAGCTGTACTCCTTTGCCGAATGGTGCCTGTGGAACGCCTCCACGGACATGGAGAATTTCCAGCGCAATCTTTCTACCGGAGAGGTGGAGCTGGAAGGAAATGTAATCTATCATAAAACGGAATACCGCGAACGCCGGAATCACTATGCCTTCTTTGGCGTAAACCGCGCCTTCGACGGGTTTGACACCGACAGGGAAACCTTCATCGGCATGTACAACGGCTTTGAAGCTCCGCAGCAGGTGCTGGCGGGTACTTCCGGGAATTCCGTCGCCCACGGGTGGAGCCCCATTGCCAGTCACCGCTTCAGCCTTACGCTGGAACCGGGTGCTACGGAAGAACTTATCTTTGTGCTGGGCTATGTGGAGAACGCGCAGGAGGAGAAGTTTGAAAGGCCCGGTGTCATCAATAAGGCGAAGGCGAAAAAGATGATGGAAGCTTTTGCCACCGGAGCACAGGTAGATGCCGCCTTCGCGCAGCTGAAAGCCTTCTGGGACAATCTGTTAAGCCGATTCACGCTGCAGTCCGGCGTGCCGGAACTGGACCGTACGGTGAATATCTGGAACCAGTACCAGTGCATGATCACCTTCTTCTTCAGCCGCAGTGCCAGCTACTTCGAGAGCGGCATCGGCCGGGGCATGGGTTTCCGCGATTCCAACCAGGATCTGGCGGGCATTGTACACCTGATTCCGGAACGGGCGCGCCAGCGCATTCTGGACATTGCCGCCACGCAGTTCCCCGACGGCGGATGCTACCATCAGTACCAGCCGCTCACCAAGCGGGGCAACAACGACATAGGTGGCGGTTTCAACGACGACCCGCTGTGGCTCATCTTCGGCACCGTGGCCTATATCCGTGAAACGGGCGATTTCGGCATTCTGGACGAAGCCGTGCCGTTTGATAACAAGCCCGGAACGGAGGTTTCGCTGCTGGAGCACTTGAAAATCAGCTTCAAACACGTTACCGACAACCTGGGACCGCATGGATTGCCGCTCATCGGCCGGGCCGACTGGAACGACTGCCTTAACCTGAACTGCTTCTCCGACAACCCCGACGAAAGCTTCCAGACCACCGAAAACAAAACCACGGGCAGCAAGGCCGAATCGCTGATGATTGCGGGCCTGTTCGTGGCCGAGGGCCGGGACTTCGCCGAGCTGCTGGAAAAGATAGGGGACAGCGCCGCCACCGGCGTAAAAGCTGCCGTGGCCGCCATGGAAACCGCTGTAAAACAGCATGGTTGGGACGGCGAGTGGTTCCTGAGGGCCTACGACTATTATGGCAACAAAATCGGTTCTCACGAAAACAAGGAAGGCAAAGTCTTCATCGAGAGCCAGGGCTGGTGCACCATGGCCCGCATCGGCGCCGACGAAGGCCTGTGCGACAAGGCCCTTGATTCGGCCGTCAATTATCTGGAATGCGAGCACGGCCTGGTGCTCAATACGCCGGCCTACACGTCCTACATAAAGGATTACGGGGAAATCAGTTCCTATCCGGAAGGCTACAAGGAGAATGCCGGCATCTTCTGCCACAACAACCCCTGGGTCATTATCGGCGAAGCCATGGCCGGACGGGCCGACGATGCCTGGCGGCATTATTGCAAGATTACCCCGGCTTTCACCAAAGACCAGGCCCTGAGGAAGGTGGAACCCTATGTGTTCTGCCAGATGGTGGCGGGGAAAGACGCTTTCCGCCCCGGCGAAGGCAAGAACAGCTGGCTCACCGGAACGGCCGCCTGGACCTGGAAGGCCGTGAGTGAGGCCATTCTGGGCATCAAGCCCCAGTTTGACGGCCTGCTCATAGAGCCCTGCATTCCGCTCAAATACGGCAATTACAAGATTCACAGGCGCTTCCGCGACGCGGAATACGACCTTACCATCCGTTGCACCGGAAAAACCGGCCGAAGCTTTATCCCGTACAAGCCCGGCAAACAGGTGCTGGATATAGAACTGTAATTAGAACAGCGACTTTATTAAGAACCAGAGCACCGGCACCAGCAGGGAAGGAATGTAGTTGAGGGTTTTGCAGTCCTTGATCTTGAGGATGGAGAGGCCGGAGGAAATAATCAGTACGCCACCCACAATGGCCAGTTCGTTCACCAGGGTTCCCTGGAGGAGGGGACTGGTGGAAGCCAGTTTGGCAATGAGCCAGATGGAGCCCTGCCAGAGGAAGAGGATGGGCGCGGCCAGGATCATACCGAAGCCGAAGGTGGTGGCAAACACCGTGGAAGTAACCAGGTCCAGCGTTGAATTGGTGAACAGGAAGGTGTTGTCTCCCTGCAGGGCGCTTAGCACGGGCCCCACAATGGAAAAAGTGCCGATACAATAAAGCAGGCAGGCCGATATAAGGCCGGTAGCCAGGCTTTCTCCGCCGCGTTTGGAGATGGCCCGCTTAACCCGGCCGTCCAGGTCCAGCGCCGTACCTGTAACCCCGCCGATGGCCAGGCTGAGGATAAACAGCACCGGGAATTCGCTCTTGGGCATGTTCTGGACAAAGGAACTGGCACCCAGGGCCAGGGAGGCCAGACCCATGGCATTGAACAGGGCGGTGGTGTATTTTTCTCCAAGCCCTTTCTTGAACAGGGTCCCCACCAGCGTTCCTACAATAATGCAGCCGGTATTTACAAGTGTTCCAATCATTTGGTTGCAAAGATAAGAAGAATTCCGTACCTTAGCAGTTCCGAACACAAATTTTTTAATAACATGCCCGTAAAATTTTACCAGCCTGAAAATCAGGTCCCCCTGGAAATGCACAAGGTGCGCGTGGTCCAGAAACTTTCCCTTCTTCCTGTAGAGGAGCGCCTCAAGCGCATCCAGGAAGCCGGTAACAACACCTTCCTGCTGCAGAACAAAGACATTTACATGGATATGCTCACGGATTCCGGCGTTAACGGAATGTCCGACGAGCAGGTGGCTTCCATGAGCATTGCCGACGATTCCTATGCCGGCTCGGAAACTTTCAACCGTGTAAAGAGAGCTGTCAAGGAAGTTTTCGGTACAGAGAATGTCCTGCCCGCCCACCAGGGCCGCGCTGCAGAGAATATTCTGGCCGAGGCGTACGTAAAGCCGGGCATGGTTACCCTGATGAACTTCCACTTCACCACTGCCAAAGCCCACATCACCCGTGTAGGCGGCGAGGTTGTGGAACTGGTGGACAAGAAGGGTCTCATCCCCCAGACGGACGATCCGTTCAAGGGCAACTTCGACCTCAAGGCCCTCCGTAAGGCCATTAAGGACTACGGCCCGGAGAAGGTGGCCTTCGTGCGTGTGGAAGCCGGCACCAACCTCATCGGCGGACAGCCCGTTTCCCTGGAGAATATGCTGGCGGTAACGGATATCTGCCACGAATTCGGCGTAAGAAGCGTCCTGGACGCCTCCCTGCTGCAGGACAACGTGTACTTTATGAAGACGCGTGAACCCCGCTGCAAGTTCATGACCACCAAGGAAATCTACCATGTGCTGGCCGACCGTTTCGACATCATTTACTTCAGCGCCCGCAAGCTGGGCTTCTCCCGCGGCGGCATCATCACTTCTCACGACAAGAAGTTCACGGAAGAGATGATGGAGTTTGTACCGCTCTATGAGGGCTTCCTCACCTACGGCGGTATGGAGGTGCGCTCCATGGAAGCCATGGCAGTGGGCCTGTACGAGAGCCTGGATATGGAATACATCAGCCAGGGCCCGGAATTCATCGCCTATCTGGTTAAGGAACTGGACGACTATGGCGTGCCGGTAATCAAGCCTGCCGGCGGCCTGGGTGCACACCTCAACTGTTCGGAGATTGTGCCCAGCCTTCCGCACGACCAGTATCCGGCCGCCGCGGTAGGTGCCGCCTTGTACATTGCCGGCGGTATCCGCGGTATGGAACGTGGTACCGTGAGTGAGCAGCGCGAACCGGACGGCACGGAGCGTTATGCCGAACTGGAACTCCAGCGCCTGGCCATGCCGCGCCGCGTGTTCACCCTGTCGCAGGTGAAATACTGCGCCGACCGTGTGAAATGGCTCTGGGACAACCGCCAGCTTATCGGCGGTCTCAGATGGGTCCATGAACCCAAGGTGCTCCGCTTCTTCTTCGGCCGTATGGAAGAAATCGGCTACTGGCAGGAAGACCTGGTGAAAAAGTTCCGCGAAGACTTTGGCGATTCCCTTTAGCAGGGAAGCTCTTTATAACCAATCAGGGTGCACCGGAAAGTGCACCCTGATTTGGTTTAGGACAGTGCCGTATTACTTGGTCGGAGCCAGCACGTTGTGTGCGGGCCAGGACAGGGATTCGGCCAGTTCGGCCTTTTCGGAGCAGCGGATGTCGCGGGAAGAGGCGCCGAAGAGGAAGGTGTAGGCACCCTTGTCGGCCACCCAGGCCGATGCCGCCTCGTCGAAGGAAGCCAGCTCGTATACCGGGATGGTGAAGTTGAGGGTCTGGGATTCGCCCGGAGCCAGTTCCTTGGATTTGGCATAGGCCTTGAGCTCCTTCACGGGCTTGTCCAGGGCGCTTTCCGGAGCGGAAACGTACAGCTGAACGGCTTCCTTGCCGGCCACCTGGCCCACGTTCTTTACGGTAATAGAGGCTTTGACAGTTTTGCCGTCGCAGGAAACCTCGGGGGCGCTGTACTCAAAGCTGGTGTAGCTGAGACCGTAGCCGAAGGGGTAGGAAACGGCCAGGTTCTGCTTGTCGAACCAGCGGTAGCCTACGTAAATGCCTTCTTCGTAGCGGGTTACGTCTACATCCTTCTTGCCCGTATCTTCGCGGCGGTTCATAAAGTACACCTCGTCGGTGGCGTCGATGGGGAAGTTGGCCGACGAAGCGGCGTCCATTAGGTTCACGGGGAAGGTCATGGGCAGCTTGCCGGACGGGCTCTGTTTGCCGGTGAGGAGGTCGGTGACGGAATTGCCGCCTTCCTGTCCGGCCTGCCAGGCCAGGAGGATGGCGTCGGGAACGTTCTTCCAGGAAGCGGTTTCAATGACACCGCCCACGTTCAGCACCACAATCACTTTCTTGCCTACGGCGTGGAAAGCCTTGGTAACGCAGTCCAGCAGTTCGCGCTCCTTGGCGGAAAGCACGAAGTCGGCGGCGCTGCGGTCGAAGAATTCACCGCTGTTGCGGCCGAAGGTAATGATGGCTACGTCGTTGCTCTTGGCCGATACAATCAGGTCGGCGGCGGAGGGAATGAGCTCGGTGGGACGGGGAACGGGATAGAAGGCAGCCAGCATGTCTCCCTCGGGGAAACCTGCCTTGAAGGCGGCTTCCTCGTCGGCAATATGCCGGAGAACTTCCTCCTTCTTGCTGTCATCCACGTTGAATCCGGCGTTCTTGAGGCCGTCCAGCAGGGACACCGTGTAGGCGCGGTTCACGTTGCCGGAACCGGTACCGCCGGCGATGAATGCATAGGAGGTGCAGCCGAATACGGCCACGTTCTTAACGTCCTTCAACGGCAGTACACCGTTATTCTCCAGCAGCACCATGCCTTCCAGGGCGCTCTGACGGGTAACGGCGGCGTGGCCTTCCAGGTCCGGCTTGTTGGAATAGGCATATTTCTTAACCTTGGGGCTGCGGGCCACCAGTTCCAGGCAGCGCTTTACGCACACGTCCAGTTCGGCCTCCGTGAGGGTGCCGTTGGCAATGGCGTCCATAATCTGCTGGAACTGCAGGGCTGTTCCGGGCTGCAGCATGTCGTTGCCGGCGGCAATCTGGGCGGCGCCGTCGTCTCCGCCGTACCAGTCGGTCATCACCAGGCCCTTGAAGCCCCATTCGTCACGCAGTACGGTGGTAATGAGATCCCGGCTCTGGGAGGTGTAGGTGCCGTTGATCTTGTTGTAGGAGCTCATCACCGTCCACGGCTCGCTCTCCTTCACAGTGATTTCGAAGCCCTTCAGGTAAATTTCCCGCTGGGCGCGCTGGGAGATGATGGCGTTGTTGCCGGTACGGTTGGTTTCCTGGTTGTTGTAGGCAAAATGCTTGATGGAGGTGCCCACGTCGTTCTTCTGCACGCCGCGAACATAGGCGGCAGCCGTTTTGCCGGCCACCACGGGATCCTCCGAATAGTACTCGAAGTTACGGCCGTTCAGCGGGTTGCGGTGGATATTGAGGGCGGGAGCCAGGTACACATCGGCTCCGTATTCATGCACTTCCTGGCCCATGGATTCACCTACGCTTTCCACCAGTTCCTGGTTCCAGGTGCTGGCCAGCAGGGTACCGATGGGGAAGTGGGTGCAGTAATAGGTGTTGGGATCTCCTTCCCGGGTGGGGTTGATACGCAGGCCGGCGGGGCCGTCGGCCAGAACGATGGAAGGAATGCCCAGCCTTTCAATAGGGTAGGTGGTGCCTGCGGCGCCCGGAACAATATCTTCCGTAGCACCCACCACGGCGGTGCCGCCATCTTCCATGCCGGCCATGCCCATGCCGATAACCAGATGGACTTTTTCTTCCAGCGTCATGGCTTTGAGAACTCTTTCCACGGAAGCTTTTCCCAGTTGGGGATCTCCGCTCTGGCAGCCTGCGAGGGCTAAAACGGCAGAGGAGAGAAGGATCATTTTCTTCATTATAATAATATTATTGGTTTGTAATTACGGGTTTGAAACAAAGATACGTTTTTTTTGGCCGAAAACCGCTTCACTTGTCTGAATGGTGGAAGAATTGGAGATTCTGCTAAACATTTTGTATGTTTTGACAAGTATAAATGGGATTATTTATTCATCTTTGTAAAACCACGAAACAAATCAAATCTGTTTACTGATATGAAAAAAACCTTATTGACCCTTCTCGCTGCCGCCCTGGCCCTTGTAGCCGCTGCGCAGCCCCAACTTCGCAAAGACAACATTGAGGAAGTCCTCAAGGCCATGACCCTGCAGGAGAAAGCCACCCTGCTTGTGGGCGGCGCCCGTGCCGCCATGGTAAACGGCGTCACCTCCGGCGTAGACTGGAATGTGCCCGGTGCGGCCGGCAACACCCGTCCCATCGAACGTCTGGGCATTCCCGGTACGGTGCTGGCCGACGGTCCTGCCGGCCTGCGCATCCAGCCCACCCGCCAGGGTACTTCCGACACCTTCTATTGCACCGGTTTCCCGGTGGGAACGCTGCTGGCCAGTTCCTGGGATCTCAGCCTGGTGGAAGATGTAACCAGGGCCATGGGTAACGAGGTACTGGAATACGGCGTAGACGTACTGCTGGCTCCGGGTATGAACATTCACCGTAACCCCCTCTGCGGCCGTAATTTCGAGTATTTCTCGGAGGATCCGCTCCTTTCCGGCAAAATGGCTGCCGCTTATGTAAAAGGTATTCAGAGCAACGGTGTGGGTACTTCCATCAAGCATTACGCCCTTAACAACCAGGAAACCAACCGCAACGAGAACGATGCCATCGTTTCCCAGCGCGCCCTCCGCGAAATCTATCTCAAGAACTTCGAGATTGCCGTGAAAGAGGCCGAACCCTGGACGGTGATGAGCTCCTACAATAAACTTAACGGTGAGTACACCCAGCAGAAGGAAGGCCTTCTTACCACCGTGCTCCGTGACGAATGGGGTTACAAGGGCATTGTGATGACCGACTGGGGCAACAAAGCCGGCACTGTAAAGAGCGCCAAGGCCGGCAACGACCTCATGGAACCCGGTAACCAGAACGAAATCGACCGCATTATCGCAGGCGTGCAGGACGGCACCATTTCCCAGGAAGAGCTGGACCGCAATGTGCGCAATATGCTCAACTACATTGTGCGTACCCCCCGCTTCAATGGCTACAAGTTCTCCAACAAGCCGGATCTGAAGGCCCATGCCGCCGTGGCCCGCAAGGCCGCCGGCGAGGCCATCGTCCTCCTGCGCAACCAGAACGGCGCCCTGCCTCTCAAGGGCAACGAGAAAGTGGCCCTCTACGGCATTTCCGCCATTGATTTCGTAGCTGGCGGTACCGGTTCCGGTGACGTGAACAAGGCCTATGTGGTAAACATGGAAGATGCCATGACCGGCGCCGGCTTCACCCTGGACAAGGGGCTGGCCGACTATTATAAGGCCTATGTGGACTACGACAAGGCTCAGACGGCTCTTGCCGGCACCACCTTCTCCTGGTTCAGCCGCCGCAAGCTGGCCGAAATCCCCATCCCCGCCAATGCCATTGCCAACGAAGCCAGGGCCAATGACGTGGCCGTGGTGGTGCTGGGCCGCAACGCCGGTGAAGGCGCCGACCGCAAGCAGATAGACGACTTTGAGCTTACCGGCGTAGAGCGTGAGCTGCTCCGCGACGTAAGCACCGCTTTCCGCGCCGCCGGCAAGAAGGTGATTGTAGTGCTGAATGTGGGCGGTGTCATTGAAACCGCTTCCTGGAAGAACATGGTGGATGCCATCGTACTGCCCTGGAGCCCCGGTCAGGAAGGCGCCAACGCCGTGGCCGATGTGCTCACCGGCAAGGTGAATCCTTCCGGCAAGCTGCCCATGACCTTCCCCGTCAACTTCATGGATCATCCGTCCAGCGCCAACTTCCCGTACAACTACAGCCAGGGCGGCGGCAATATGGGCGGCTTCTCCTGGGGCCCGCGCCAGCCGCAGAAGGATGTGGACTACACCAATTACGAGGAAGGCATCTGGGTGGGTTATCGCCACTTCGCCACCCGCGGTGTAGAGGTTTCCTATCCCTTCGGCTTCGGCCTCAGCTACACCAGCTTTGCCTATAGCAAGCCCGTTGTAAAGGCCGAAAAGGATGGCTTCACCGCCACCGTAACCGTTACCAACAACGGTGCCGTGGCCGGCAAGGAAGTGGTGGAACTGTATGTTTCCGCTCCCGCCGGCGGTCTGGAGAAACCCGCCTGCGAGCTTAAGGCCTTTGCTAAAACCCGTGATCTGAAGCCCGGTGAAAGCCAGACCCTTACCATGAAGGTATCGGCCTATGAGCTGGCTTCCTTCAACGAGGCCGCATCAGCCTGGGAGGCTGCCGCCGGCAATTACACCGTGTCCTTCGGCGCTTCCGTGGCCGATATCCGCTGTACCGCTCCGTTCAAACTGGCCAAGGCCCAGTCCTGGCAGGTACACAACACGCTGGCTCCTGAGGTCAAGTAGGGGATAGCTTGTATATTTGAAGGCAGATACGTATCTTTGGGGAAATTAATTCCACATGAAACGTATCTGCCTTTTTTGCATTTCTTTATTTCTGGTAGCAGGCATCGCTTCTGCCCAGGCCTATAAGGACAAATCCCTCTCGCCGGAAGAGCGGGCCAAAGACCTGGTTTCCCGCCTGAGCCTGGAGGAAAAGACTTCGCTGATGATGCATTCGTCGGCGCCGGTGGAAGCCTTCGGCATTCCTGCCTACAACTGGTGGAGCGAGGCTTTGCACGGTATTGCCCGCAACGGGAAGGCAACCGTTTTCCCGCAGCCCGTCGGCATGGCGGCTTCCTTCGACGAACCGCTGCTGTATCAGGTGTTTACGGCGGCCAGTGACGAAGCCCGCGTAAAGAACCGCCAGGCACGGGAAAAAGGACATGTGGGACAGTATCAGGGCCTTACCTTCTGGACGCCCAATATTAACATTTTCCGGGATCCGCGCTGGGGCCGGGGCATGGAAACCTACGGGGAAGATCCGTATCTTACCGGCCAGCTGGGCATGGCGGTGGTCCGTGGTCTGCAGGGCCCTTCCGATGCGCCGGTACTCAAGGCCCACGCCTGTGCCAAGCATTTTGCCGTGCATTCCGGGCCGGAATGGAACCGCCACTCCTACAATGCCGAGGTGTCCGAACGGGACCTTCGCGAAACCTACCTTCCTGCATTTAAGGACCTGGTAACAAAGGCCGACGTACAGGAGGTGATGATTGCCTACAACCGCTTCCGCGGGGATCCTTGCGGGGCCAACGACTATCTGATTAACACCATCCTCCGGGGTGAATGGGGCTACAAGGGCCTCATTACGTCGGACTGCTGGGCCGTGGACGATTTCTTCCAGCCCGGCCGGCACGGCTATAGCGCGGATGCCGTCCATGCCGTTGCCGCCGCCGTGGCTGCGGGAACGGACACCGAATGCGGCAACGCCTATATCCATATCCCCGAGGCGGTGGAACAGGGCCTGCTCAGCGAGGCCGATGTAGACCGTAACCTGGTGCGTCTGCTCGCTGCCCGTATCCGTCTGGGAGAGTTGGACGGCATTTCCCCGTGGGACGATACCCTTACCGACGATATCGTGGAAGGTCCGGAGCACCTGGCCCTTTCCCGCAAAATGGCCCAGGAAACCCTGGTGCTGTTGCAGAACAGGGGGAACGTCCTTCCCCTGAAGCCCGGTGCCCGCATTGCCCTCATCGGCCCCAATGCCGACGACCGCGAAATGCAGTGGGGCAACTACAACCCGGTTCCGGAGAATACCGTTACGCTGGCCGATGCGCTCAAGGCCCGGATTCCCAACCTGCTTACTTTCCGTGCCTGCGGCATCGTGGGCGTGGAATATATGCCCAAGCCCAATCCCAACAACCCGCTTTCCCTGGCCCTGGATATGCCGGAAGACCAGCTGGAAGAGATTGCCAAACAGTATGCCATTGGCGTACAGGATGTCCGCAACTATGTGAACCGCCAGAACCGGATGCGGCAGAGCTTCCTGCCGGAACTGGATGTGGAGGCTGTTCTCCGGGAGCTGGAAGGAATTGACATCGTTGTATTTGCGGGCGGCATTTCGCCGCGTTTCGAGGGCGAGGAAATGCCTGTGGAACTGCCCGGTTTCAAGGGCGGAGACCGTACGGACATCGAGCTCCCCGCCGTGCAGCGCCAGCTGCTGAAAGCCCTGCACGAGGCCGGCAAGAAGGTGGTGCTGGTGAATTTCTCCGGCTGCGCCATCGGCCTGGAACCCGAAACGGAAACCTGCGACGCCATCCTGCAGGCCTGGTATCCCGGGCAGGAAGGCGGTACGGCCCTGGCCGATGTGCTCTTCGGCGACGTGGCCCCTTCCGGCAAGCTCCCCGTTACGTTCTATCGCAATGTGGCCCAGCTGCCGGATTTCGAAGACTATAACATGAAGGGCCGTACTTATCGTTATTTCCAGGGTTCGCCGCTCTTCGCCTTCGGCTATGGCCTCAGCTACACCACTTTCAAATATGGAAAGGCCCGGGTACAGGGAAACAGCATCATTATCCCCGTGAAGAACACCGGCAAACGCAGCGCCACGGAGGTGGTTCAGCTGTATGTACGCCGTCCTGCCGATGCCGAGGGCCCGCTCAAGAGCCTCCGCGCTTTCCGCCGCGTAGAGATTCCCGCCGGAAAAACCGTGAACGTGTGCCTGCCGCTGGAGGAAGAAACCTTCCTGGGCTGGAGTGAAGAGGCGCAGGATATGGTTTCCCAAAAGGGAGAATGGGAGCTCCTGTATGGTGGCAGTTCCGATGCGCTGCAAACGCTCAAATACACCCGGAAGTAATCTTTTATTTTTCCGGGATAATGGTTAAATTTGCAAGAAAGAGCTAACCATATGAGAAAATCCATTCTTGCCCTTTTGGCGGCCGCCACGGTGCTTCTCACCTCCTGCGGCGGGTCCTTCAATGCCCTCCGGGCTGTGCAGGGCGGTGTTTATGCCCTGCAGGCGCTCACCCTTTCCGATGCGCAGGTACAGGACTATGTGCACCAGTACATAACCCAGCTGGATGCCCAAAGCACCGTTATGCCGGAAAGCAATGCGTACACCAAGCGGCTCCGGAATCTTACCCTGGGCCTTACGGACGTGGATGGTATTCCGCTCAATTTCAAGGTGTATAAGGAGAAGGAGGTTAACGCCTTTGCCTGTGCCGACGGCAGCGTGCGCGTGTACACGGGCATTATGGATGCCATGACGGATAATGAGCTCATGGGAGTAATCGGCCATGAAGTAGGGCATGTGGCGCTCAAACATACCAGAAAACAAATGCAGCAGGCCATGCTCACCAGTGCGGCCCTGGAAGGGCTGGCATCGGCCAGTGAAACCGTGGCTGTTCTAACGGATTCCCAGCTGGGAGCCATCGGGGAGGCCATTATCAACGCCCAGTTCTCCAAATCCCAGGAAAGCCAGGCCGACGACTACGGCTATTCGTTCCTGGTAAATACCGGTCGCAATCCGTGGGCTATAGTTATGTCCTTTGAAAAGTTGCAGCAGTTGGCCAACGGTTCCCAGGCCGGTCCGGTGGAGAACCTGTTCTCTACACATCCGGATACCGCTACGCGCATTCAGCGCATGACGGAGAAGTGTGAGCACGACGGCTATCAGCGGCCTGCCAAATAATCATTTCTTATGTACGATCTTGCTGTTTTAGGTGGCGGTCCCGGCGGTTACGTGGCCGCCGGCCGTGCCGGTGCCGCCGGCCTTTCCGTAGTATTGTTCGAAAAGCGCGAGCTGGGCGGGGTATGCCTGAATGAGGGCTGCATCCCCACCAAAACGCTGCTGTACAGTGCCAAAGTATTCGATTACGCCAAACATGCCGACCGCTATGGCGTTAACGTTCCGGAGTCTTCCATCGACTTTGGGGCCATCTTCAAGCGCAAGGTGAAGGTGGTGAAAAAGCTGGTGGGCGGCGTAAAGGTGCAAATGCGCAACGCCGGCGTGGAAGTGGTTGCCGCCGAGGCTGTTATCAAGGGGAAGAGCTCTTCGGGCGGTTTTGTGATTGCCGCCGGAGAGGCCGAATACGAAGCCCGGAACCTGCTGATTTGCACGGGTTCCGAGGCGGCTGTTCCGCCCATTCCGGGCCTGCGGGAAGGCCTGGGTACCACTGTTGTAACCAACCGGGAAATCCTGGCGCTGGAAGAGCGTCCGGAGCGGCTGGTGGTTATCGGCGGCGGGGTTATCGGCATGGAGTTCGCCAGCTTCTTCAACAGCATTGGCACGCAGGTGACTGTGATTGAGATGCTTCCCAAGATCCTGGGACCCTTGGACGACGAAATTTCCGCCATGCTGCAGGCCCAGTACGCCAAAAAGGGCGTGGAATTCCACCTCGGCTGCAAGGTGGTTGCGGTGGAAGGCAACGAGGTGGTCTATGAAGATCCCTCCGGGGAAACCTGCCGGGCCGCCGGAGATAAAATCCTGGTTTCCGTGGGCCGCAGGGCCAGTTTCCAGGGTATCGGCCTGGAACAGATCGGCGTAGAAATGGCGCTGAATCCCGCCGGCCGTCCCTACGGCATCAAGGTGGACGAAAAGATGCGCACCAACGTGCCCGGCGTTTTTGCGGCGGGTGACGTTACGGGCTTTTCCATGCTGGCCCATACCGCAACGCGCGAAGGCGAAGTGGCGGTGAACACCCTGCTGGGCAAGGAAGACAGCATGCGCTACAATGCCATTCCGGGCGTGGTGTATACCAATCCGGAAGTGGCCGGGGTGGGCCTTACCGAGGCCGAAGCTGCCGCCAAAGGGCTGGAAGTGGACATCCTGAAGCTTCCCATGGCCTTCAGCGGCCGGTTTGTGGCCGAGAACGAAAGAGGGGAGGGCTTGTGCAAGCTCATTGTAGAGAAGACCTCCCATAAGCTCTTGGGCGCCCACATGCTGGGCAATCCCTGTTCGGAAATAATCCAGAGCGCCTGCATCGCCATAGAGGAGGGGCTTACTGTGGAACAGCTGAAGGAAGTGGTATTCCCGCATCCCACCGTATCCGAAATCCTGAAAGAGACCGTCTTTTGCCTTACGGAATAAGCACCCAGTAGGTTTTTCCGGCTTTGTTGGTAAGTTTGGAGTCGCGAATCCAGGGGTTGGCTTCGCGCAGGGCGGCGTAGGTAGTGCCGCGTACCACCGCAAATTCCACCCAGCTGGGAACGGCCCCGGACACCGAAACGGCGGTGAGCTTGGGGAAGGGAGGATATACGTCAATGGGGTTCAGCCGGTAGCCGAAAGATTCCGGATTCTCGAAAAACATTTTGCAGGCCAGCAGGCGGAACATGTACCGGGCGGTTTCTTCCTTCAGGAACAATTCCAGGGCCGATGTCTGTTTCTGTTCGGCCAGGCGGGCTGCAATGCCGTTCTGCCCGGCGTTGTAGCTGGCAGCTACCGTAATCCAGTCGCCGAACTTGGCATAAGCGTCTTTCAGGTATTGGCAGGCGGCCAGGGTTTCTTTGTCGGGGTGAAAGCGCTCGTCCACTTCGGCATTCACTTCCAGCTTGTAGGTGGCTGCCGTGGCTTTGGTGAACTGCCACAGGCCCGAAGCGCCTGTTACGGAAACGGCGTTCAGGTCCAGGTTGCTCTCTATGGCCATCAGGTATTTGAGGTCTTCCGGAATTCCCTGTTCCTTAAGGATGGGCACAACGCGGCCGAAGAGGCGCCGGCTCCGCCGCAGCATGAGCGTGGAGTTGGTGTGCATGTACGTGAAGGAGATAAGCTCCCGGTCCAGCCTTTCCCGGAAGTCCTGCCGGTCCAGACGCACCGTATCTCCGGCAAATATCACAAAATCGGGCACCCGCGGGGGCGTAGGATGAAATGCCAGCTGGGCATGCAGCCCCAGGGGAATCAGGAGAAGACAGAGGAGGAAAAAGGCTTTCTTAAAATGCATTGTTCGGCGGACTATACGTTTGCACAAATCTAATCATTTCCCCACTCATCTGCAAATACCACCTGTCCGCCGTTTTATTCGGCCTGGCTCAGTCCCAGCTGGATGTTCCTGATAAGGGCGGTGGAGGTGTAAGTGGCACCGGAAACGGCGTCCAGCTGAATATCCTTGGCTTCTTTAACACTCTTCCCAACCAGTTTCCGGAGCAGCCCGGATTCCTGGCAGGCCTGCATGAAGCGGGGACCTTCCACATTGGAAAGGGCCTGGATGCTTACTATGGTATCGGTCACTATCTTAATTTCCACCGGGGTGGGGCCGTTGAAGCCCATGATATCCTTCCCCAGATCGCTTGTATTGATCTTGAGCGTATCGGGACCAGTTACGTGAGGGCCGCCACAGGCGGTACTCATGGCAAAGGTTCCGGAAAGAACGGCTCCAATGGCAGCCAGAAGAAAAATCTTTTTCATAGTTCTGATTTTTGCGGTTGCAAAGATAGCAAAAAAAGGACTATCTTTGTATAACCACTTTTGGGGATAACTATGAAAAAAGTTGCCTTAGCCCTCGCCAGCGGCGGACCACGCGGATTCGCCTATATCGGCGCCATAGAAGAACTCCAGGCCCGCGGATATGAAATTACCTCTGTTGCCGGCACATCGGCCGGTGCGCTGGTGGGCGGTATTTTTGCAGCCGGAGGCATGCCGGCCTTCAAGGAATGGCTGTACGGCCTGGATCCGGTGAAAGTAATGACCCTGATGGACTTCTCCATCAGCAAGAACTACCTGGTAAAAGGCGACAAAGTAATCAAGGCCATCAAGGAGCGGGTGCCGGAAGTGAACATAGAAAACCTGCCCATCTCCTTCACGGCCGTTGCCACGGATCTTTTCACCGGAGAGGAAGTGGTGTTCCGGAAAGGGTCCCTCTTCAATGCCATCCGGGCTTCCATCTCCATTCCCTCCATGTTCCGTCCCGTCAAGTGGAAGGGCCGTACGCTGGTGGACGGCGGCATGGTAAACACTTTTCCCCTAAACCGCGTGCAGCGCACGCCGGGCGATATCCTGGTGGGGTTCAATGTGAATCAGATAGATGCGGCCGAAATCCAGGGCTTCCTGGACAGCCGCGCCGCCCTCACCGAGGGACGCAGCCAGCTGCCCCTGCTTTCCCGTATCCAGACCGACTTACAGGCCTTCCGCCTGAATGCCGACGGCCGCAACGAGCGCCTGCCAGTTGATGCCGACGGCAACTTTGCCTCCATCCTCCAGCGCAGTTTCGGCATCATGAACTGCTCCATCGCACGCCAGGGCATAGAGCTGTGCCCGCCGGACGTGCTGGCCAGCCTTCCCTTCGACTCCTATCACGGTGTTTATGGTTACACCCACGCTCCGGAAATTGTGGAACGCGGACGGGCCCTCATGGCCGAAGCCCTGGATACTTACGAAGCCGGTCTTCAGTCCGAGGTGTAGAAACCGATCATCCGAACAAGATGCCGGTAGCACACCGGACAGAATTCTTCGCACTCGTTGATGCGCATCCGGCATTCCTGCACGGGCCTGTAAACGCCCTTTGTCTGATAGCCGCCACCTTCAAACACGCCCACCCGGCTGTTGAGGGAGGCTTTTTCGTCGGCCGACAGGGTGTGCCAGATACGTCGCACGTCCTGCTCCTCCAGTTTGTCCAGCGGGGTAGGGATGGGCGTTCCTTCCGGCAGCAGGTCGGCCCATTTGGCATCGAAATCCACCAGCGTGGTGAGGTTGGGCTCCCAAGGCTCCGTATCGGTGGGATACATGGTTTCCGGATTGTCTCCGTAGGCATATTCATCGGCCAGGCCGCCGAAGGCATGACCGAATTCATGCACCAGCACCGGCACAAAGGTGGGGTGGTCGCTGTTCATGATGGTTACGCTGTTGAAGATGCCTCCGCCGCCGTATTTGGCGGTGTTGGCCAGCACAATCACATGTTCGAAGGGTACGGTGCCAATTAAGTCGTACAGCGTCCACATAGACGAGGTGGTAAGGTAGCGGTCACTGTAGAAGGTGTCGAAGTGCGAACGCACGGCCGTCTCTTTCCATTCGCCCTGGCCGGGAATGCTCACTCCGCTGTCGGCCGACGGTGCAAACACCGCCCGCACGTTGAAGCGTTTCTTATAGCTCTTGAACGGCTCGTGGGAGAACAGAGCATCCACCGCCCGCCGGGCGTCGTGGAAAAACTTGCCACGGTCCGGTAGGGCATAGCCTTCGGCCACAATCACTATGTCGATGGCTTCCTGCAGGGAACCGCTTTCCAGCACAGGCGCCACCTGCAGGCCGTTATCGGCCGATGCCCGGATTAGTATATCCTTGGGATCTATCCGGTGCTTCAGGCGGGAGGAAACTTTTGCGTGCGTGTCCAGCAGAATGACTTCCACATCTACCGGATGGCTGGGGAAAGGCACCTGCAGGCAGTTCTCGAAGGCTTTCTGCACATGGGCGGCCTCCTCTGTGGCCTGCCATTCCTGGAACAGGGTGGAGAAGCCGTTCACATACAGGATATCTCCGCTTTCCGGATCCAGTACGCGCACCTGTCCGTTGCCCTGGAGCGCCACCTCGGCCAGATGCTGCCGCCGGCCCGCCCATGCGCCCGTGCGATAAGCGCGTGCGAAATAAATGGACTGGTGATGGACATCCCCGCAGAACACATAGTCCAACCGGAGTGTCCTGCCTGTGAAATGCTCTTGAAAATCCTGTCCGGCCAGGGAAAGTGAGGCCAGAAGGGCCGCTGCCAGCAAAAAAAGTTTCCTCATACCTGTCTTTTTCTACAAAGATAGCAGAAAAGGTTTTTTAATAGTAAAAAAAAGCCCTATTTTTACTACTGCAAAAAAACTAAAGGACTGTTTATGAAAAGAATGCTGGTTTCAGCGGCGTTATGCCTTCTCCTTGTGCAGGTAGTCGCAGCCCAGGAAAAGCCTTTTCTGGAGAATCTCCCTTATTATGTGGAAAATCTGTCCGTGTTCGAACGCGGCCAGGAACCCGGCCGGGCCTTCCATATCCCGGAGCAGAACCTGTCCCTGAACGGAACCTGGAAGTTCCAGTATTATGAGACGCCCCTGGATGTACCCGGAGACTTCTTCCAGCCTTCTTTCAACGACCGGAAGTGGGGCAGTATCCAAGTCCCTTCCAACTGGGAGATGCAGGGGTACGGGCAGGCGCTGTTCCGGAACGTGTCCACTCCGTTCCCCAACAAGATGCCCGCCGCCCGTATCGCCCAGTTCCAGAAAGTACTGGACGACCCGAATGCTTCCGAGCGGGACAAGATGATAGCCCGCTACCGGATGGGCGGCGGGGCACCGGCCCTGCCCTTTTCCGTGGCCATTCCGGAAGTCCCCATGGATATCAATCCCACCGGCGCTTACCGGACATCTTTCACCTTGCCTAAGGACTGGAAGGGGAAGCAGGTGTTCCTCCGTTTCGAGAAAGTGGCTTCCGGATCGTTCGTCTGGGTGAACGGGAGGGAAGTGGGATATAACGAAGGCGCCCAGGAACCGGCCGAATACAATATCACCCCTTATCTGAAGGCCGGGAAGAACACCTTGGCTGTACTGGTGCTCAAATACTGCGACGGTTATTATCTGGAAGGTCAGGACTACTGGCGCCTGGCGGGCATTTTCGATGATGTTACACTGTATGCCTCGCCCCAGGCCCGGATATGGGATTATCAGGTGATAACGGACTTCGGCCCGGATTACCGGGATTCAGACCTGTCCCTTGCCGTTGAGGTGAAGGGGTATGAACTGGAAAGCGGTTCCTACAAGGTGCGCGCCTCCGTTTCCAGGGATGGAAGGGGTGTGGCCCGGATGGAGAGCGCTTCCTTTACCCTGGGAAGCGGCAGCTCCCGGACCCTCCGGATGGCCGCCCGCGTAACGGCTCCGGAAAAATGGTCTTCGGAAACCCCTGTGCTGTATAAGCTGGAGATGGAACTGGTGGATGCCTCCGGAAAGGTGGTGGACGCCATGTCCAAGCGGATGGGCTTCAAGAAAACCGAGATCAGGGACGGCGTCTTCTACCTGAACGGCGTCCCTATCAAGGTGAGTGCCCAATGCTCACACATGCAGCATCCGGAGTTGGGTCATGCGATGGACGAGGCCACCATCAGGAAGGATATGGAGATCCTCAAACGCTTTAATTTCAATGGCGTGCGTACCTCCCACTATCCGCCGGTAAACGAGTATCTGGATCTGGCCGACGAATACGGCCTCTTCATCATCGATGAGACCGGGGATGAAGCCCACGCCACCGAATACGCGTCCGATATGCCGGAGTTCCGGGAAATGTACCTGGAGCGGGTGCAGAAGATGGTCCTTCGGGACCGCAACCACGCCTGCGTCCTGTTTTGGAGCGCCGGCAACGAGAGCGGTGAAGGCCAGAATATCGCGGAGGTGGTCAAGGAAGGCAAGCGACTGGATCCCACGCGCTTCTGGATGTATGGCGGCAATGCGGCCAAGCATCCGGCCGAGGATATCGTGGGGCCGCGCTATCCTTCTCCGCTGGAGCACGAGGTGGGCTACGGGATGGACAAGAACGACTTGCGCCCCTCCTTCATGGACGAGTACCTGTCGGTGGCTGGCAACGGCGGCGGTGGTATGGACGACTACTGGAATGTAATCTATTCCCATCCCAAGCTGATGGGCGGCGCCCTGTGGGATTTTGTGAGTGTGGGCATTACGGAACCGGTGCGCGCACTCCGGGACAAGTCTCCGAACGGGGTCCCCGCCCATATCATGGGCCGCGCCACCCTGGTGAAAGGCCCCTGGGGCAAGGCCATCAACTTCAACAAGCAGGACCAGTGGGTGCAGGTGTACCGGGCCGATGCGGTGGAAATCTCCGGCAACAAGCTCACTCTCACCCTGGATATCCTGCCCCGGAAATTCAACGCCTCCGGCGGCTATCTCATCACCAAGGGGGAAAACCAGTTCGGCCTCAAGCAGCAGGGCACGGACAAACTGGACTTCTATCTGGACAACGGCCAGAAACGGGTGCTCACCGCCGCACTTCCGTCCGACTGGGAAGGAAAGTGGCACAATGTGACGGCCACTTATGACGGCGCCGCCATGAAAATCTATATCGACGGAGCCGAATGTGCCTCCCAGCCGATGCAGGGGGTCATCCGGAACCTGCCCTTGTCGCTGTGCATCGGCCGCAGCGAGGAAGCCCTGGGCCAGGATACCAACGTCTATATCTGCGACGCCCTCATAGACAACGTGGGCGTGTTTGCCGATGCAGTGGCTCCCGCTTCCCTGGACCCCTCCCGTGCTGCTCTCTGGCTGGACTTTGAGGAGGAGATCCGGGAAGGGACCTTCTATTCCTACGGCGTGGGCGCCCGGACGTATGGCTCCATCTGGCCGGATCGCGTGCCGCAGCCGGAAATGTGGCAGATGAAAAAGACCACCCAACCGCTGTCCTTCCGCCTGGTGGACCCGGAGAAAGGCAGCGTGGAGGTCTGGAACCGCAATAATTTCCTGAACGCCTCCTTCTATAAGACTTCCTGGACCCTCACGGCCGATGCCGATGTGGTGGCAACCGGCGAAATGGACCTGGATGTGGCCCCGTTCAGCCGGAAGGTGGTACGGATTCCGCTTACGCATCCGGAGGCGGTTCCCGGCAAGGAGTACCGGCTCACCATCAGTTCCGTCCTGGCCCAGGACCAAATCTGGGCTCCTGCCGGCCACGAAGTGTCCTGGGACCAGTTTGAACTCACGGCCTGGAACGTCCCCGCCCGGGAGGAACCCGTTTCCGGAAAGGTGCGGCTCACGCAGTCGGAAGAGGGGATTACGGCAAGCGGAGAAGGTTTTGCCTACCGCTTCGATGTCCGTACCGGCGCATTGGTTTCCGCTGTGGTGGAGGGGAAAGAGCTGCTCACGTCCCCGCTCTCACTCAATGTGTGGAGGGCTCCGCTGGCCAATGAACTGGACGGCTGGAACGGCGGAGGGGCAGGCCGGCTGGAGGTTTCCGGGTACGGTTCCATCGGCCATAGCCGGATTCTGGCTGCGGTGTATTATGCTGCAGGCCTGGACAATATGGGCCTGTTCCCGGTATGCGTGCAGGCGCGTGAGGCTGGTGACGATGTAATAATAGATGTACGGGACCTTTCCCTGATGGGCGGCGGCAGGGCCACCACCGGTCAGCTGGATGCCTATATAATGGGCCAGTCCTATAACGGTTTTGACGAAACCTACAGCTGGCGCATCGCCGGCGACGGCACCCTCACCGTCCATCACCGGGTGAACCCGCAGGGCAATATGCCCGCGTGGCTGCCCCGCCTGGGTGTAACCCTGGGCCTGGACAAGTCCTTGAATCAGGTTTCCTGGCACGGACGCGGTCCGCAGGCCTCCTATCCGGACCGCAAGAGCGGTTACCGGCTGGGCATCTGGCATACGGACATAGACTCCATGTATGAACCTTATCTGATTCCGCAGGACTTCGGCCTCAGGACAGACAACCGCTGGGTGCGCCTCACGGATGCCTCCGGACGGGGCCTAGAATTCTCCATTGACCAGCCCTTCGCGTTCAACGCCTATGACTGCACCACGGAGAACCTTACCCGGGCCGTGTACCAATACCAGCTACGGCGGGGCGGGGACATTACCCTGAACCTGGATTATGCCACCTCCGGCGTGGGGTGTACCGCACGCGGTATCTTTGACGCCTACCGGGTGTATCCGGCGGGGTACGAACGCACCATCACCATACGGATCGTGAGATAGTCACAGGGACAATCAAGCTATTCGTCGAAGGAAAAAGGGCGTTGGTCGAAAACCGGGACCGACGCCTTTTACTTTGCGGTAATTTTGCTGTCGAAACAAGCGAAAAACAAAAACGACAACAAAAAATAAACGCAATATGAAAAAGATTATCATCCTCCTCGTTTCCGTGTTCGCCGCCACTGCGGCTTTTGCCCAGAGCCATGAAGTCGTGGTCAAAGGCGTAGTCCTTGACTCCCTCACCCGTGAGGGCGAACCCGCCGCCGTGATTGAATTCTATGAGATGGCCAACATCGACAAAGCCGTGGCCTTCACCACCACCGATGTAGACGGCAACTTCTCCCACAAGTTCACCCTCAAGGGCGATTACTGCCTTCGTTTCAACAACCTGGGCCGCAAGGTGGTCAAGCGCTGCTTCACCATCGGCGACGACCCAGTGATCGACCTGGGCGAAATCCTGGCGCAGGACAACATCGAGACCCTGCAGGCCGGCACCGTTACCGCCATGCGCCCGCTGGTGAAGATGGAAGTGGACAAGATGATCTATAATGTGGCCGATGACGTGGACTCCAAGACCTCCACCGTGCTGGACATGCTCCGCAAGGTTCCCATGGTCACCGTGGACGGACAGGACAAAATCACCGTAAACGGCAGCAGCAGCTTCCAGGTATACGTGGACGGCAAGCCCAACCAGATGATGAGCCAGAACGCCTCCATGGTGTTCAAGATGATGCCGGCCAGCTCCGTGAAGAACATTGAGGTGGTAACCAACCCGGGCGTCCGCTACGATGCCGAGGGCGTGGGCGGCGTGCTTAACATCACCACCAACCGGGAAGTTACCGGTGGCCAGAACATTGCCGACGGCATCTACGGAACCCTCCAGGCCCAGGCTTCCACCCGCGGATTCGGCGGCGGCCTCACCACCAGCATGCAGAAGGGGAAATTCGCCCTCACCGGCACCGTCACCGGCATGCTGCAGAACATGCCCGCCACCACCATGGACATGGAGCGCATCCAGGACAACGGCTTTTCCACCAGCACCCATTCCGAGACCAACATGAAGACCCCCATGCTCATGGCTAACATATCCGCCAGCTACGACATCGATGCGCAGAACCTGATTTCCGCCACCGTGGGCCTCATGCGCATGAATATGAATGAGAGTGGTCTTTCCACTACCAATATGACCCTCCCCGGGGTGTCCCAGTACAGCTACAGCGGTCTCACCTCCACCACCATGAGCAACAACATGATATCGGCCAGCGCCGACTACCAGCACCTCTGGGCCGATGAACCCGCCCGCAGCTTCACTCTTAGCTATCAGTTCAACGGTTCCCCGGCCGTGAACAATACCCTGAACACCTTCGGCGGCGCCGTAGTGCCCGGTTTCGATCTCACCGACCGCAAGAGCGACGGCAATTCCAACTCCATGGATCACACTTTCCAGGCCGATTTCACCACTCCGCTGGGCACCAGCCTCACCCTTGCCACCGGTGCCAAGTTCATCTACCGGCACAATTTCTCCGACCAGACCGATTATCTGTGGGATGGAACCGACTTTGTTCTGAATCCGTCTTCCAGCCTCAAGTATGACTTCTACAACCGCATCGGCGCGGCCTATACCGAACTCTCCGGCAATTTCGGCAGCTTCGGCGTGAAGGCCGGCGCACGCTACGAGCACACCTGGCAGACCTACTCTTCCATTCCGCCGCTCGCTACCACGGCCGATGGCAAGTTCGACGTGAACTACGGTGCCCTGGTTCCTACCGCCAGCATCCAGTATAACATCTCCATGACCCAGAACATCGGCCTCAGCTACAACATGCGCATCAGCCGTCCGGGTATTACCTACCTGAACCCTTACGTGGACACCACCAACCCTACTTCCATCACCTACGGCAACACGGACCTGGATGTAGAACGCGGGCACAACCTCTCCCTGGTGTACAGCCTCTATACCCCCAAGGTGATGCTCAACGCCACCCTGCGCCAGAGCTATACCGGCAACGGCATTTCCTCCTACAGCTTCTTTGACAGCAACAATATCCTGAACACTACTTACGGCAATATCGTCACCACCAGCAGCACCGGCCTCAACGCCTTCCTCATGATCAACCCCACCAACAAGACCCGCATCATGATCAATGGCGGCCTCACCTACAGCGACATCTCCAGCGCCCAGCTTAACCAGCACAACAGCGGTTTCAGCTACAATGTGATGGTGGGTGCCCAGCAGACCCTTCCCTGGGACCTCCGTCTGAGCGCCAATGTAATTGCCATGGGCAGTCAGGTTACCCTGCAGGGCAGCACCACCGGTATGTCCATGGCCACCCTGGGCCTCACCAAGACCTTCTTTGACGACCGCCTGAGCCTTTCCGTGAACGGCATGCTCCCGCTGGCCAAGGGCTTTGAGATGAACATGAGCTCCACCACCGTGGGCGACGGTTTCACCACCAGCATGAGCACCTCCATCCCTATGAGACAGATCAGCTTCCAGGTAAGCTGGACCTTCGGCAAGCAGGGCAACTACAGCGCCAAGAAGGCCCGCCGCGGCATCGAGAACGAAAGCCAGCTGAACAGCACGACCACAGCCGAAAGCATGGGCACGATCATGATGCAATAGCGCAAGGCTCTCGCTCGATAATATTGCCTTACTTTTGGTATTGTTGAATTGAGCATTATTGGTTAACTTTGCATAATAGCATAAGGTAATGGCACAAGAAACAAATAGACGGAACTATGTTTTGGACACAGCCCAGGTTATTGTCTGGGTCTGTGTCTTTTTCTTGCCGGCCCTCATTAATTTCAGTATGACCGGCAATGTAAAGGGCGCCATGCATATTTTCAGGAGTTCCCTGCAGTCGCTGCTTCCCATTTTTATCCTTTACTGCCTCAATTACTATTTCCTGGTGCCGCAGTTCCTGTTCGGCTCCCGGAAATATGTTTTCTGGGTGGTGAATGCCTTGCTGCTGCTGGGGTGGAACCTGTTCAAGTTCATTCCCCGGGGACAGATTCCGCAGGAGGTGATTAATGCTTTCGGGCGGGGAAACATGGTTTCCTTCTATGTGCTTGGCGTGGGTGCATCCCTGTTCCTGGAATCCCTGGTGGTATTACTGGCGGTGGGCCTGCGCTGGGTAATGCGGATGAACGACAAGGAAAAGCAGATGCAGGAAGAGCGTCGCAAGACGGCCGAGGCGGAGCTTACCTGGCTCAAGCATCAGCTGAACCCGCATTTCCTCTTCAATACGCTCAATAACATTTCCTCCCTTACGCAGATAGATCCCGACAAGGCGCAGGAGAGCATCGGCCAGCTGAGCGACCTGCTGCGTTATGCTCTTTATGACAGCGAAGCCGACAAAGTGCCGCTGTCGGCCGAAATGGAGTTTATGAGCAATTACATTGACCTCATGGCCCTCCGCTGCAACGAACTCACCAAAGTAGAGAAGGAATTCGAGGTGCCCCAGGAGCACGTAGAAGTGGCGCCGCTGCTGTTCATCTCCCTGATAGAGAACGCCTTCAAGCACGGGGTGAACGCCCGCTATCCGTCCTCTGTCAAGGTAATAATGTATTATCGGGACGGGGAAGTGGTTTTCCACTGTTTCAACACCGTCTTCTATAACAATAAACCCATAGAGATCATTAAAAAGAGTGACCACGTGGGCTCCGGCATTGGCCTGGAAAATATGAAGCGCCGGCTGGAACTCCTCTATCCGGGCCGCTACACCTACGATGTTGTGGAGGAACATGGTTCCTATATGGTGACTGTTACACTGAAAGTATGAAATCATTGCGCTGCATAGTGGTAGACGATGAGCCCCTGGCCGTTAAAATGCTGGAGGGCTTTGTGGAGCGTACGCCGTTCCTGGAGCTGGAAGCTTCGTTCAACGACCCTGTGGAGGCGCTCTCGGCCATCAAAACCCGGAAGCCGGAACTGGCTTTCCTGGACATTCAGATGCCGGATCTGGACGGCATGGAACTTTCGCGGATGGTGCCGCAGGAAACCCGCATCATCTTTACCACCGCCTTCAAGCAATATGCCTTTGAAAGCTACGAGGTAAGTGCCCTGGACTTTCTGCTGAAGCCTATCCGGTACCAGAAATTCCTGGAAGCGGCCGAAAAGGCCCGGGAATGGTTCGCCCTCAAGGAGGCGGCGGAATCGGCCCCGGCGCAGGAAAAAAGCACGGCCTTTATCAAGGTGGACGGCGCGCTCCGCAAGGTGGAGCTGGCCGATATCCTGTACGTGGAAGGCATGAAGGACTATGTGATGTTCCATCTGGCATCGGTCCGGGGACCGCTGGTTACGCACATGACCATGAAGGCGGCCGAGGAAATGCTTCCTGCAGGCCAGTTTATGCGCATCCACCGTTCCTTCATAGTGGCCCTGCCGCATATCACTTCTTTTTCCCCCACCGGGGACCTCAAGGTGGGCGATGCCCTGCTGCATGTGTCGGACGCCTATCGGCCCGCCTTTGACGCCTATCTCAAAGACCATTCGCTAATTCAATAATCAAGCAATATGAAAAAGTTAACCTTCCTTCTTGCCGCCCTGCTTTGCGCGGCAACGCTTCAAGCCAAAATTACCCTGCCGCAGCAGATGGCCGACAATATGGTGCTGCAGCAAAACGCCAAGGCCACGCTTTGGGGATGGGCCAATCCCGGTGAAACCGTTACCGTGGCCACTTCCTGGGGCGATGAAGTATACACGGCCAAAGCCGGTGCCGACGGTGCCTGGAAAGTGGCTGTGGAAACCCCGCAGGGCAGTTACGAGGAACATATTGTAGAGATTGCCGCCGGGAAGGAGAAGGTGGAGTTTAAGCATGTGCTCATCGGCGAGGTATGGCTGGCCAGCGGGCAAAGCAACATGGAAATGCCCCTGCGCGGCTTTGACGGCTGCCCGGTAGAAGGCGCCCTGCAGGAAATTGCCACCGCCGGCCGTTACAAGGGTCGCATCCGCTTTGTGATGCTTCCCAAAACGGAAGCCTATGAGCCCCAGACCCTGATTGATGCCAGCTGGAAGGAGAGCTGTGCCGATAATGCTGCCGAATTCAGCGCCGCCGCCTGGTTCTTTGCCAAGAACCTCACGGAAGTGCTGGATGTGCCGGTGGGCATTATCTGCAACGCATGGGGCGGCAGCGCCGTGGAAGGCTGGCTCCCGCGCGAGATTGTGAAGGATTACGCCGATGTGGTGTCGGATCCCGAGGAAGTGAAGAAGATCTGGAACCCCATGGCCCGGCCCACCATCATGTACTACGGCCAGTGGTGCCCTGTTCGCAATTACACCTATAAGGGCGTTATCTGGTACCAGGGCGAAAGCAATATCGGCCATCCCGACTATGCCCTGCGCATGGGTGCGCTCATCCAGCTGTGGCGAGAGGAGTCCGGTATAGCGGAACTGCCTGTGTATCAGGTGGAAATTGCGCCTTACATCTCCGGTGGCGGCGTGGATGGCCTGGAATCGGCCCTTCTGCGTGAGCAGCAGCGGATTGCCGCCCGCGATGTGGAAAACTGCTGGTGTGTAAGTACGGCGGACCTGATGTATCCTTACGAAGGAACCCAGATTCACCCGGCCCGGAAGAAGGAAGTAGGCGAGCGCCTTAGCTACATGGCCCTGCATCACACTTACGGGAAGCATCAGTTCCCGGGTGTGGCTCCCAGCTATAAGTCGATGGAAATTAAAGACGGCGAGGCAGTGCTCACTTTCGACCACGTGCGCGAGGCCGGCGGCTTCAACCGTTCCGAGGGCCTGGAAGGCTTTGAGATTTGCGGCGCCGACAAGGTGTGGCATCCGGCCGAAGTCAGGATACAGCCCTTCTTCAACCGGGTAATCGTGAAGAGCGGGGAAGTGCCGGAACCGGTTGCCGTCCGCTACTGCTTCAAGAACTGGCAGCGCGGCAACCTGGCCGGTGCCAACGGCCTGGCCGTGGAACCTTTCCATACGGATGAAATAGAATAAAAGAAATGTCTGCCTGCTGCCACGAGTGCGGTAGCAGGCACGTAAAAAACAGGATCATGTCCGATAAGAATCTTACCTCCAACGACCTTCCTCAGTACCAGGGGAATTATTCCGAACCGGAGTTTTGGGAAAAGCTCAAGAAGATTGCTTCCAAGGCCGGTGCCAAGCTTGTCTATTATGCCCTTGTGCTGTTTTATACCCTTACCGACGAGAACACGCCGGCCAGGTATAAAGCTGTCATAGCCGGTGCCTTGGGTTATATGATCCTGCCTATGGACCTGATTCCGGATTTCCTGCCTTTTGCCGGCCTGGCCGATGACTGGGCAGCCCTGATTGCGGCTGTGGCCTATGTGGCATCGGCCATTACTCCGGAAATCAAGGCCCGCGCCCGCGTAAAGCTAAGTCAGTGGTTCCCTCATGCCCAGGACGGTGATTTGGGAGATATAGTGTAAAAGTGTTAACTTTACAATTGCTATGATGAGTCTTTGGGAAATAATCCTGATAGCGGTGGCCCTGGCCATGGACTGCTTCACGGTTTCGGTGGTCAGCGGGGTCATTACCAGACAGAACCGGTGGGGGAAAGTGCTGCGCATGGCCTTCCTGTTCGGCTTTTTCCAGGCCCTTATGCCTTTTATCGGCTGGCTGGCCATTCATTATTTCCAGTCCAGCGTAGAGGCCTTCGACCATTGGATTGCCTTTGGCCTGCTGGCTTTCATCGGCATCAAGATGATTAAAGATGCCTTTTCCCCGGAAGATGAGCCGCACATGGATCCTACGCAGCTGCGCACCCAGTTGCTGCTGGCCCTGGCCACCAGCATAGATGCTCTGGCGGTGGGTATTTCCTTTTCCTGCACGGGTTACGATGCCATGGGACAGCTTTGGTTGCCGCTGGCGGTAATCGGCCTGGTTTCCTTTGTGTTCAGCGTGGCCGGGTATGGCCTGGGCGTTCGCTTCGGAGAGGTGATCACCCGGCGTTGGAAGCCGGAGCTGGTGGGGGGTATCATCCTCATCGGCATGGGCATCAAGATTCTGCTGGAACACCTGCTTGGATAATTTTTATAACCGTATAATTATGAAGAAACTGATGTTCACTGCAGCGGCTGTTTTTGCCGCTTTGTCCCTCCAGGCACAGCCTGCGGGCGGTTTTGGCGGATGGCAGATGCCCAAGATTGACGTGCACTGCTCGGAGAAGTTCGCCGACATAGACTATGCCGGCGACGACCAGGTGTATCACAAGCTGGATGTATATCTGCCCCAGGAAGAAAAGGCCTCCTATCCCGTTGTAATCCACATTTACGGCAGCGCCTGGTTCTCCAACAGTTCCAAGGGCATGGCCGACCTGGGCACCATCGTGAACGCCCTGCTGGATGCCGGTTACGCCGTGGTAACCCCCAACCACCGTTCCTCCCAGGACGCCAAATTCCCGGCCCAGATCCAGGATATCAAGGGCGTAGTGCGCTGGGTGCGTGCCAATGCGGAGAAGTATCACTTCGATACTTCCTTCGTGGCCACTTCCGGCTTCTCTTCCGGCGGTCATCTCTCTTCCCTCGCCGCTACCAGCGCCGATGTTCCGGAGCTGGAAGGCGAGGTGGGCGGTAATCTGGCCTTCTCCAGCCGCGTAGATGCGGCCTGTGACTGGTCGGGTCCCGTGGATCTTAATTACATGAGCTGCGGCACCCCCGAAGATACCTGGAACCATGGCCCCGAAGAGGCTGTGATGGGCTTTTCCTTCAAGGGCAACGAAGAGCGCTTCAAGGCCCTGAACGCCACAAATTATATCGACCCTTCTGATCCGCCGGTGATCATCTTCCATGGCACGGCCGACAATGTGGTTCCTCCCTGTGAGGCTCCTTATTTCTTCGGCCTGCTGCAGGAAGCCGGTGTAGAAAGCGAACTGCACATGATTGCGGGCGGCGGCCACGGCATGGGCATGTATGCTCCGGAAAACCTGGCCGTGATGGTACACTTCCTGAATAGCGTTCGCGCCAAATAATCGGCCATGAAAAAGATTATGTCATCCCTTGCGCTGCTCCTGTCCATGACGGGGGCAGTCTTTGCTCAGCTGCCTTCTCCCACCAACCTGGGCCGGAATCCTTATCCGCAGGTGGGGCCGGATATGCGGGTTACCTTCCGCGTGAATGCACCCCAGGCCACCAGCCTTTCCGTTTCCCTGGGTAAAGACTATCCCATGGTGAAGGACGAGAACGGGTTTTGGACCGTTACCTCCGACCCGCAGGTGGAGGGCTTCCACTATTATTCCCTGAAGACGGGCGGACTCACTTTCAACGACCCTTCCGTGCACTCCTACTTCGGCACCGGACGTGACTGCAGCGCCATTGAGGTGCCGGGTGCCCCGGACGAGGATTTCTACACGCCGCATCAGGGTGTTCCCCAGGGTGCCGTGCGTTCCATCCGGTACTATTCCAAGGTTTGCGGCCAGTACCGGCGGATGTATGTCTATACCCCGGCCGGATACGAGCAGAACCCGTCTAAACGCTACCCGGTGCTGTACCTGCAGCACGGCGGCGGCGAGGACGAGACGGGCTGGATTTACCAGGGCTTTGCCGATGTAATCCTGGACAACCTGGTGGCCGAAGGCAAGGCCGTTCCCATGATTATTGTGATGGTGAGCGGCGTGGCCCAGAAGGCCGACGGTTCAGGCGACGGCTTTGAAGCCATGGTAACCGAAGATGTAATTCCGCTGATAGACCAGCGTTTCCGCACGCTGGCCGACCGTGACCACCGCGCTGTGGCCGGCCTTTCCTGGGGCGCCAAGCAGGCCTACGACCTGGGCCTCGGCTACCGCAACCTCTTCTCCTGGATTGGCGGTTTCAGCGGCATCATCGTTATCGGCGAATTCCGCGTACGCCCGGCCGGTTACGAGGATCCCGAACAGTTTGCTGCGGCCTACAACGGCATTTTCAAGGATGCCACCTGGTTCAATGCGAATTACCACCTGCTGTTCATTGCCAACGGAGAGGCCGAAGGTGCCCACCTGAAAGGTATGTCCGACCTTCTGACAGAGCGCGGTTTCAACAATGTGTTCTACCAGTCGCCCCGCACGGCGCATGAGTGGCTCACCTGGCGCCGCTGTCTCAAAGAATTCGCCCAAAGACTCTTTAAATGATGCTGACTATGAAAAGATATCTGATTCCTTTCGTCCTTCTGGGCGTTCTGGCAGCGGGCTGCAGACAGCCTGCCGCTCCTGTGGGCATCATTACCGAACCCACATCGGCCTCTACCAATACCCCCGGCCGTGAGTATCCCAAGATTAATCCGGACCTGAGCGTGGAATTCCAGGTGCAGGCCCCCGAGGCGCAGGAGGTAGCTGTGGATATCTGCAGCAAGGTGTATCCCATGCAGCGGGAAGGCGACGGTCCCTGGACCGTTACCACCGAACCCTTGGAGCCCGGCTTCCACTACTATTTCCTGGTGGTGGACGGCATGCGGCTTTCGGACCCTTCCAGCCAGCTTTTCTTCGGCTGCGGAGTGGACGCCAGCGCCATCGAGATTCCGGAGGCGGGTGTGGACTTTTACCTGGACAAGGACGTGCCGCGCGGCGAGGTGCGCATGCAGCGCTACTGGTCGCCTTCCATGAGCGCCTGGCGCACCTGCTACGTGTATGTGCCGGCCGAATATGAGCAGAACCCTTCCAAGCGCTATCCGGTGCTGTACCTGCAGCACGGCGGCGGCGAGGACGAGACGGGCTGGATGCGGCAGGGCCATGCCGACATTATCATGGATAACCTCCTGGCCGCCAAAAAGGCCACGCCCATGCTCATTGTGTGCGACTACGGCCAGGCGGGCGACTTTGCCCAGATTCTCCTGAACGAGACCATCCCCATGATTGACGCTACCTACCGTACCGTTCCGGACGCCAAGCACCGCGCCATGGCTGGCCTGTCCTTCGGCGGCGGCCAGTCCTGGTCCATCGGCCTGAAACACCCGGAGGTGTTCTCCTCCATCGGCGTATTCTCTTCCGGCATGTTCGGCGGGGTAGGGCCCGGCGCTTATGCTCCCTTCTCCGTGGAAAGCCAGCTTCCCGAACTCCTGGCCAGTCCGGATGCGTTCAATCAGGTTCACGACGTGTTCTACATGTCCTGCGGCGAGGGCGATCCGCGCATCGACTACACCCGCGCAGCCGCCGAGGCCCTGCAGGCCGCCGGTGCCAAGGTTCATTTTACCGCCTGGCCCGGTGCCCACGAATGGCAGCCCTGGCGTAAATCCCTCTATGAATTCTGTCAATTGATATTCAAATAGTTACCGTTTTCTCCCTGTGACTGGAATCACAGGGAGAAACAATTAAAGCAATGATTATGAGGCAATTACGTTTTGCTGTTATGCTGGCTGCTGCGCTGTTCGTTTGCGCCTGCGCCAAGCCGATCCCCGGTCAGGTGAAAGTGACTGGGGGAACCATCCAGGGTACAGTCCTGGAGCATGTTATCGTATATAAGGGCATTCCGTTTGCCGCTCCGCCCGTGGGCGAGCTGCGCTGGAAGGCTCCCCAGCCCGTGGTGGCCTGGGAGGGCGTTTTGGAGTGCAATGAGTTTGGCCCCAACCCTATGCAGGGCAACGGGGAAGGCTGCAGCGAAGACTGCCTGTACTTGAATGTATGGACTCCGGCCAAGAGTCCGAAGGAGAAACTGCCGGTGATGGTGTGGATCTACGGCGGCGGTTTCGCCGGCGGCGCCACGTCCTATTACGACGGTGAGCTTCTCTCCCAGAAGGGCGTTATCCTGGTGAGCGTGGCCTACCGGGTAGGTAAGCTGGGCTTCCTGTCCCTGCCGGAATTGTCGGCCGAGAATGCTAACGGCGTCAGCGGCAACTACGGCTTGCTGGACCAGATTGCCGGCCTGCAGTGGGTGAAGGACAACATTGCCAAATTCGGCGGAGACCCCGGCAACGTGACCATCTTCGGCGAATCGGCCGGCGGTATTTCCGTGAGCATGCTGTGCGCCTCTCCGCTGGCCAAGGGTCTGTTCCAGCGGGCCATATCCCAGAGCGGCGGCTCCTTCGGCCCCACCAATCCCCAGTCTTATCCCGGCGAGAACATGCAGACGCTGGCCGTTGCGCAGGAGGCCAACAAGGCTTGGGCGCAGCGTGCTTTCGGCGAAGGCTATACGCTGGAGCAGCTGCGTGCGGCCGATGCCAAGGCTGTGATGGGCGGCTTCGGCGGTTCCGGCGGCTGGCCCGTGACGGACGGCTATGTGATTCCGGACGACCAGTACAAGCTCTATGAGGCAGGGAAGTACAACGACGTGGACGTGCTCATCGGCTACAACTCCGACGAAGGCCTCAGCTTCGGCTTCTCCATGGGCGGCGGTAGCCATCAGGATCAGGTCCGTGCCCGTTATGAGGATTATGCCGATGCTCTTCTGGAGGCTTATCCCGTGGAGGCCGACGGCAAAGTGGGCAAGACGGCCCGTGATCTTACCCGTGACGCCGCCTTCGGCTGGCAGACCTGGGCCTGGGCCCGCCTGCAGGAGCAGACCGGCAAGGGAAAGGTTTGGCTGTACTACTTTGACCAGCATCCGGACTATCCGGAGGACAACCCCCGCTTCGGCCAGGGTTCCCCGCACGGCCAGGACGTGGCCTATGTGTTCGGCAATCCGGAAGAGGCGCAGCCCACGGACATGGCGCTCTCCGGCTGGATGATGTCTTACTGGACCAACTTTGCCAAGACGGGTGATCCCAATGGCGAAGGCCTGCCCGAATGGCCGCGTTTCCGCAACGATACCCCGCAGAGCATGGTGCTCACTGGCGATGGCTGCCATGCCGCTCCCGTTCCCTCCGAGGCGGCCCTGTGGGTTCTGGACAAATACTTCGCCTGGCGCCGCAGTCAGGAGTAGCCATGAGACGCGTTTTTACCATCGGCCTGACCCTGCTGGCCGTTCTGGCGCTGCGGGCCCAGAATCCGGTTATCGGCACTTCCTACACACCGGATCCGGCACCTTACGTGCATGGGGATACGGTTTATCTCTTTGCCGACCATGATGAAGACGACGCCACGTACTTCAAAATGAAGGACTGGCTGTTGTACAGCACGCAGGACATGGTGAACTGGACCTACCTGGGGGCGCCGGTTTCCACAGCCACCTTCCCCTGGGCCTTCCAGGGCGACCGCGCCTGGGCTTCCCAGGCCGTGGAGCATAACGGGAAATGGTACTGGTACGTTTGTCTCACCGAGGCGGCTACCCGTGCCGACGCCCTGGCAGTTGCCGTGGCCGATAACCCACAGGGACCCTATGTGGATGCCATCGGCGGGCCCCTGGCAACGGGATTCGCTTTCATCGACCCCACTGTTTTCATTGACGACGACGGCACCCCCTGGCTCTTCTGGGGCAACAAGGGTTGCTGGTACGGGCGACTCAACGAAGATATGATCTCTTTTGCCGACGGATACAAGGAAGTCCCCGGCTTCCACGACCCGGCCTGCTTCGGCCCGGAATCCATGAAGCCGGACTGGAGCCAGGGAGGCAAAGAGGTTCTCATGGTGGGCTACGAGGAAGGTCCCTGGGTGAGCAAGCGGAACGGCCTCTACTACATGGTGTATCCCGCCGGCGGCGTGCCGGAACACATGGCCTATTCCACCGCGCCGACCATCGACGGCCCCTGGACCTACCGCGGCCGCATCATGGACGAGGCACAGAACAGCTTTACCATCCACGGCGGTTTTGTTACCTTCAAGGACCGGAATTACATGTTCTACCACAACGGCATGCTGCCCAACGGCGGCGGCTTCCACCGGGCCACCTGCGTGGAGGAATTCTCCTTCAATGCCGACGGCACCATCCCCTTCATTCCCTTCACGGAAAAGGGCGTGGATCCCGTTGGAACGGTGAATCCGTACGTGATGGTGCAGGCCGAGACCATGGCCGAATCCTGGGGCCTCAAGACCGACCGTCTGCCGGGCGACCGCCACTGGGTAACGCATGTGCACAATGGCGACTGGCTCAAGGTGCGCAACGTGGACTTCGGCGATCAGCCGGCCGTTCTGGTGTCGCTGGAAATGCTCAATTTCAAGAACCCCGGCACGGTGGACTTCTATTTGGACGAGCTGGGCGGGCAGACCATTGCCTCTGTTCCCGTGAATGGGGAAAACATGCTGGTAAAAGCGCCTGTGAGCGCCCGGGCCAAGGGTTTGCACGACCTTTACCTGCTGTTCCGCGGCGGTGACGAAGAACTCTTCGACCTGGACTGGTGGGTGTTCAACAATCACCTGAACATGCCCATCATCCAAACCAAGTTCACGGCCGATCCGGCCCCGATGGTGTATGACAGCACCGTTTATCTCTATACTACCCACGACGAAGACGGTGCCGAGGGCTTCCAGATGTACGACTGGCTGCTTTACACCAGCACCGACATGGTGAACTGGACCGACCACGGTGCAGTGGCCTCCCTGGCCGATTTCGAATGGTACGACGGCACCAACGGCGCCTGGGCCGAATGCGTGGTGGAGCGGAACGGGAAGTTCTACATGTACTGTCCCATCCACGGCCATGGCATCGGCGTGCTGGTGGCCGACAGCCCTTTCGGCCCGTTCAAGGACCCGCTGGGAGAACCGCTGGTTTGGCAGAAAGAGCATTGGTATGATATTGATCCATCGGTGTTTATCGACGATGACGGGCAGGCGTACATGTACTGGGGCAATCCCTATGTATATTGGGCCCGGCTGAACGAGGACATGATTTCTTTGGACGGTCCCATCCACCAGCTGAATTACAAGATTGAACACTATCAGGAAGGCCCCTGGTTCTATAAGCACGACGGCAAGTACTATCTGGCTTTTGCCTCCACCTGTTGCCCGGAGGGCATCGGTTATGCCATGGCCGATTCGCCCGTCGGCCCCTGGAAGTCCATGGGGCACATCATGGACCGCACCTGGCGTACCCGGGGCAACCATCCCGGCATTATCGACTACAAGGGGCAGTCCTACATCTTCGGCCTGAATTACGACCTCCATCACCTGGAAACCTTCCGGCACGCCGAGCAGCGCAGCGTTTCCGCCGCGCCCATGTACTACGAGGCCGACGGCTCCATCCGCAAGGTGCCGTACTGGCTGGACAACGTGCTGGAGCAGATAGAACCCTTCAACCCTTTCCGCCGCGTTCCGGCTGCCACCATGGCCTGGGGTTACGGCCTTAAGACGCGGGAAGATGAGGGTGTTGTGCTCACCAACATCGATGCGGGGGAAAGCCTGCTGATCAAGGGTGTGGACTTTGGCGCCAAGGGTGCCCGGCAGTTCTCGGCCTCGGTTCTGGCCGATACCGCTGCCGGCATAGAGGTGCATCTGGACAGCCCCGACGGTCCGCTCTGCGGCACGCTGGACATCAAGCCCGGAAAGGGCTGGACCACCCGTAAGTGCAGCCTGAAGGGCGCGAAAGGCGTTCACGACCTGTATTTCGTGTTCATCGGCGGCGGCTTCGACTGGCGCTGGTGGCAGATGAATCCTTAGTCCTCTGACAATCAGGTAGTTAAACAAATCTCCCTGTGACTGGAATCACAGGGAGATTTGTTTAATATGCTGTGAATCAGCTAGATGAAGATATACTTACACACGAACAGTGCCGCCAGCACCCACATGGTGATGGAAATTTCCTTGAACTTGCCGGCAACAGCGTGGCAGAGAACGTAGGAGATAACGCCGATGAGGATGCCGTCGCTGATACTGTAGGCAAGCGGCATCATGATGATGGTGAGGAAGGCGGGGATGGCCTTGCAGTAGTCTTCCCAGTGAATGCGTTTTACGGAAGGCATCATCATCACACCCACAATGATAAGGGCAGGAGCCGTTGCGGCACCGGGAATGGCCAGGAACAGCGGGCTGAAGAACAGGGCCAGCGCGAAGCAGATGGCAATGGAGAAGGCCGTGAGGCCGGTACGGCCGCCTTCGCCCACGCCGGAAGCGCTTTCTACGTAAGTGGTAGTGGTGGAAGTACCCAGGCAGGCACCGCAAACGGTGGCGATGGAATCGGCCAGGAACATCTTTTCCATGTCGGGAATGTCGTCACGCCTGTTGCCTTCGGGAACCAGGCCGGCGCCCTGATGCACGCCGATGATGGTACCCATGGTGTCGAACATGTCGATGAACAGGAAGGTGAACACAACCACCAGCATGTCCAGAGACAGGATATTGTGCCATTCAAACTGGCAGAAGATGGGACCAACGCTGTCCGGCAGGGCCACTATGCCGTTGAACTTTGTAATGGCTTCTCCCGTTGCGGGATCCTTGATAAACAGGCCGATGACAGAGGTGATGAGGATACCCCAAAGCATGCCGCCGCGCACTTTGGCCATTACCAGGCCGGCCGTGATAAAGAGGCCGATCATGCCCAGCAGCGCCGTCCCTTCCGTGATTTTGCCCAGCCCCACCAGGGTGGAGTCGTTGTTCACGATGATTCCGGCGTTCTGCATGCCGATGAAGGCGATGAAGAGGCCGATACCCGCGCCGATGGCTTTCTTAAGCGTGCCGGGAATGGCATTCAGCAGCCAGGAACGCACCTTGGTAATGGTGAGGATGATGAAGATGATACCTTCCAGCAATACCGCTGTAAGGGCGAACTGCCAGCTGTAACCCATGCCCAGGCATACAGTAAACACAAAGAAAGCGTTGAGGCCCATGCCGGGAGCCAGGGCAAAAGGTTTTTTGGCATAGAGGGCCATCACTATCGTACCAATGAGGGCCGCCAGGGCCGTTGCAGTGAACACGGAGCCAGCGGGCATGCCGTCCAGGGCACTGAAAATGCTGGGATTCACGGCCAGGATATAGGCCATGGTAAGGAAGGTAGTGATACCGGCCAGAATCTCCGTGCGGACACTGTGCTTCTGGGAATCGAAGCCGAAAAGTTTTTCAAAGAAAGGTGTCATGCCGATAATAAATTAGAAGATCCACTTAAGACCGGCGCAGGGACGGGCCCAGAAGCCGCGGGATGTGCCGAAATCCCAGCTGAGTTCTACCTCGCCGCCGATATTGAGATTGTCCACACCGAACCACTGGCCCACGTTGTACCAGAGCTGCGGCTCGGAGATGAACACAACGTGGGATTTTTCCAGGTTGGTAAGCGGCGCGCCCTTTTCATCGTAGTACAGGATATGGTCTTCCCACCAGAAATCGGCAAAGCCGCTGAAACGGAGACCCTTGAGACCGAAGAGGTCCTGCATGCCCCATACGAAGGTGAACTGCATGGGAACCTGCTGGACGGCGCCAAAAATCTTTTTGTACAGCACCTTGAAATTGAAGGTGTTGTTGAAATTGGCCGAATGGACGAAATAATCTATGCCCCCCAGGACGGCGTGGTTGATGTAGTATTTATTGTATATGCCGCCGTTATATTCCACCTGCAGGCTGAAGTTTCCCAGCACCGGAACATTCTGCCAGAAGTTCAGGCAGCGGGCAATCTCCGCGTAGGTGCCGGTAGGGGCCTTGACACCGTCGTTGGCCTTGTGGTTGAAGTCGTAATCGACAAAGAAGAAGGTGTTTCCCCAATTGTCATTGTAGAAACCTTCCAGGGTGGCGGTAACCTGCTGGCGGTCGCTGCCAAAATCATAGAAAAGCTGAAGGTTGGTCTGGGCCTTGGCTAGTTGGCCGAAGGCAAGGGCCGCCACGGCAATGGCGAGAATGGTTTTCTTGGACATGTTATTTTCTTAATGAAGGATTAATCTCAAAGTTGACGGCTTTGTCGGCATCGGGATTGGTGCCGAACTCATAATCTTTTCCGGGCAGCACGGCATTGAGGATGGCGCCCACCAGAGCGGCCACAGCCAGGCCGCTGAGGGAGGCGAAGCCCAGGGAAATGGCATCGTTGGCGCCGTATTTGATACCCACAGCCAGCACCAGGATGAGGGCCATCACAATCACGTTCCGGCTCTTGGTAAAGTCTACCCGGTTCTCTACGATATTGCGTATACCCACTGCGGATATCATACCGTACAGAATCAGGGAAACGCCGCCGATGGTGGCAGCCGGCATGCAGGCGATGACGGCGCTGAACTTGGGACAGAAGCTGAGGATTATGGCAAACACGGCCGCAATCCTGATTACACGCGGGTCATAAACCCGGGTCATGTTAAGGACTCCGGTGTTTTCTCCGTAAGTGGTGTTGGCCGGAGCGCCGAACAGCGAAGCTATCATGGTGGCCAGGCCGTCACCTATGAGGGTGCGGTGCAGGCCCGGATCTTCCAGGTAATTGATGCCCGTGGTGGAGGAAATGGCGCACATGTCGCCGATGTGTTCCATCATGGTGGCCAGGGAAATGGGCACGATGGCAATAATGGCGCTGGTCACCAGCCCCCAGTTGGGATTGCTGAACACATGGAAAGCCGTGTTTTCCCATTGGAAGGGAAGGCCGATCCAAGCGGCTTCCTTAACGCTGGAGAAGTCGCAGAGACCGAAACAGGCGGCAACAAGGTACGAACCCAGCACCCCCAGCAGGATGGGAATGACGCGTATCATCTTCCGGCCCCAGATGTTGCACACTATGATGATGGCAATGGCCAGCAGGGCTATCCACCAGTTGCTGATGCAGTTGCTGATGGCGCTGCCGCTGAGCGTAAGGCCGATGGCGATGATGATGGGCCCCGTGACGATGGGCGGGAAGTAGCGCATTACCCGTTTGGCGCCAAAGGCGGCAAACAGCCCGGCCAGCACAAAATAAATTATGCCTGCCGAGAATACTCCGATGCAGGCATAAGGCAAGGATTCCGAGACGCTTAACCCTTGGGCTTCTCCCATGGAGACAATGGCTGCATAGCCGCCCAGGAAGGCAAAGGATGAACCCAGGAATGCCGGGACCTTCATCTTGGTAAAGAAGTGGAAAAGGAGGGTTCCCAGGCCTGCAAAGAGCAGGGTGGCGCTCATGGAGAGGCCGGTAATTACCGGCACCAGTACCGTGGCTCCGAACATGGCAAACATGTGCTGGAGGCCCAGGGTGAGCATTTTGCCCGTTCCAAGGGTACGGGCATCATAAATGGCTTGCTGTTGTTTTGACATGAAGTTTGAGGTGTTTTTGGGCACATCAAATTTACAAAAAATCTCCCGTGTTGGAATTAAATAATCAAGATTTTTGTGTAAGTTTGCATTTACCAAAACAAATAACCAAAACAAAAGATATGAAAAAGTTTATCCTCATCGCCTTTACCCTGCTCCTGGGCACAAGCGCCTTTGCCCAGCAGGCCCTTTTCGGCGGACCGTCCGTAGAGTCCCCCGTAATTAATCCCGACGGCACCGTAACCTTCCGCTATCAGGCTCCCAAGGCCATCAAGGTGCAGCTCACCGGCGATTTCCTGCCCACCCAGCATATGGAATACGAGATGAACGGTCAGAAGATAGCCTTCGACTCTCCCGGCGTGGCCGATCTGCAGGAGCGCCCGGGCGGTGTATGGGAATACACCACGCCTTTTGTGGTGGAACCGGAAATGTACACCTACACCTTCCGTGTAGACGGCAATTCGGTCGTCGACCCCAACAACATGTTCGTGAACCGGGATGTAGCCAGCCTCACCAGTGTGCTGCTGGTTCCCAAGGCCGGTGCGCGCAGCGATCTGTATGCCATTCATAAAGTGCCGCACGGCACCGTCTCCAAGGTCTGGTACCATTCCGACAAGGCCGGTTTCGATCGCCGCTTAACGGTGTACACCCCTGCCGGTTACGAGAAATCCAAAGCCAAGTATCCGGTTCTCTTTGTGCTGCACGGCATCGGCGGTGACGAGGATGCCTGGGTAACCCAGGGTCGCGCCACCCAAATCCTGGACAACCTCATTGCCCGCGGCCAGGCCAAGCCCATGATTGTGGTGTTCACCAATGGCAATATCTCGGAAGAGGCCGCTCCGCTGGAGAATTCCACCGGCTACACCCGTCCCACCATGTCCCTTCCTCAAACCATGGAAGGCTCCTTCGAAACCGCTTTCCCGGAAATTGTGAAGTTCATCGAATCCAACTACCGCACCATCGGCAAAAAGCAGGGCCGTGCCATCTGCGGCCTTTCCATGGGCGGTTTCCACACGCTGTACATCACCCTCAACAATCCGGATATGTTCAACTACTCCGGCATGTTCTCGGCCGCTATCGGCACGGGATCGGAGCAGTCCGCCACCGGTAATCCGGAAATCTATAAGGATATGGACGGCAAACTGGCCACCTATTTTGCCAAGAAGCCTGCGCTGCTGTGGATCGGCATCGGCAAAACGGACTTCCTCATCCAGTCCAACAACGACTTCCGCAAGAAACTGGATGCCGCCGGCTACCCGTACAAGTACATGGAAACCGACGGCGGCCATATCTGGCGCAACTGGAGAATCTACTTCTCCGAATTTGTTCCGCTGCTGTTCAAGTAGGCTATTTCCAGCTTTTGAAGGGATGCTGGCATAACTGCGCGTTGTAGTAGCGCCGGTCCCCGGTAACTTCCTGTCCCAGCCAAGAAGGCCTTTCAAAGGGTTCGTCGGGCTGGGACAGTTCTATTTCGGCCATCACCAGACCCTCGTTCTCCCCAAAGAACTCGTCCACTTCAAAATAACGGACGGGGCCTGCCGGAACTATCCAGCGAATTTTGTCGATGCTGCCGGGTTTGCACAGCAGAAACAGCTCCCGGGCGTCTTCCAGGGGGATTTCGCGCTCCCATTCCTGGCGGGAGACGCCATCGGCCGAAGGGCCCTTGATGGTGAGGAAACCCTGCTTGTCGCGGATGCGGACGCGGACGGAATTGCCGCTGTCGTGGGCTATGTAGCCCTGGCAGATGTGATAGGATTTAATGGCGGCAGCCTTGTAGGAACTGTCTTTTACCAGGAATTTTCTTTCGGTTTCGATATGCATGTTACATCAGCCATTTGGACATGTCCTTGCCTTCCGCCAGGGCTTCGCGGATTTCCGTGGAGGAAATGGTTACCAGCGGGGCCTTGAGCAACGTTATCTTATAAGAAGGGTCTTCCTTCATCAGACGGGCTTTCAGGTGGCCCCGGTGATAACCCTTGCGGGGGAAAACCACCACGCCGTACTCCCTTAGAATGCGGCCGTAGTCCCGCCAGCGGGAGAAACTCTCCAGATTGTCGGCCCCTATTACCAGGGTGAAGTTATTCTCCGGTTCGCGGGCTTTGAGGGCATCCAGGGTACGGATGGTATATTGCGGCGGTGTCATCCGGAGCTCTATGTCATCGGCCTTAACCTTCAGGTCCGGATGGCGGGCCAGGGCTTCCAGGGCTGCGTCAAAGCGGTCTTGCCCGGCCGGCAGGCTGTGGGTTTGCTTAAAGGGGTTCAGCGGGGTAACTACCAGATACACACAGTCAAAACCCGCATCCCGGGTAAGGTGGCGGATAATGGCTTCGTGGCCCTTGTGCAGGGGATTGAAGCTGCCGGAATAGACGGCTATTCGCATAGGAAGGCGTCCACCATTTCTTCGGCCTCGCGGAAGGCGGTGGCCAGATCGTCGTTGATGAGCACGCGGTCGAACTGGGGAGCGTAAGTCATTTCTTCGGCGGCCTTGGCTACGCGCTTTTCAATTTCTTCCATGGGGTCCGTGGCCCGGCCGATGAGACGCTCCCGCAGCACTTCCACCGAAGGCGCCTGGATGAAGACGGAAAGAGCCTGCTTGCCGAAGTACTTCTTCAGGTTAACGCCGCCCTTCACATCCACGTCAAAGATAATCACATGCCCTTTGGCCCAGATACGGTTTACCTCGCTCTTGAGGGTGCCGTAAAAACGGTCCGGATATACTTCCTCGAATTCCACGAATTTGCCGTCCCGGATGAGGAGACGGAAGATATCGGCCGAATAGAAGAGATATTCCACTCCGTCCTGCTCCTGGCCGCGCGGAGGGCGGGAAGTGGCCGATACGGAGAACTCCACTTCCGGGTGCAAACCCAGGATGTGGTTTACGATGGTGCTCTTGCCGGAACCGGAAGGAGCCGAAAATATCAAAACTTTACCGGGCATATTTTTTCTTCTTTCTACAAAAATAGTTAAATTTGTGGGCTTTAAGAAATTATTTATTCTATTTAATACAAAACTATGGTATCTTACAAAGAACTGGGCCTTGTGAACACCCGCGAGATGTTCAAGAAGGCCGTCGCCGGCGGTTACGCCATCCCCGCTTTCAACTTCAACAACATGGAGCAGCTGCAGGCCATCATCATGGCTGCCGCCGAGACCAAATCCCCGGTTATCCTCCAGGTTTCCAAAGGCGCGCGTAACTACGCCAACCAAACCCTTCTCCGCTACATGGCCGAAGGTGCTGTGGCTTACGCCAAGGAACTGGGCTGGAAGAATCCCCAGATCGTCCTTCACCTGGACCACGGTGACAGCTTCGAAACCTGCAAGAGCTGCGTAGATTTCGGCTTCTCTTCCGTGATGATCGACGCCTCCTCCCTTCCTTACGAGGAGAACATCGCCCTCACCAAGAAGGTGGTGGATTATGCCCATCAGTTCGACGTAACCGTAGAGGCCGAACTGGGTGTGCTTGCCGGCGTAGAGGATGAGGTTTCCGCCGCCGAATCCCACTACACCAAGCCGGAAGAGGTGATCGACTTCGCTACCCGCACCGGTTGCGACTCCCTGGCCATCTCCATCGGCACCTCCCACGGCGCCTACAAGTTCACCCCGGAGCAGTGC